>CAJFOZ010000014.1 GCA_904397895.1 uncultured Clostridia bacterium | reverse complement strand
TTGTTTGGTTTTCCTTTTGGCATAAATAAAACACCCCACTTATTATTCAGTATATCATACTGTCTAACAAATGGGGTGCTGTTCAGAGAAGGAACAGTGGGGATTCCTTTATGGGAACAAAACACAAGAAGTAAGGGGTTATAACATTTAATCCACCGTAACAGGAACCTGGGTCGTATAGGAGAAATCGCCGACGGCGGCTTTCAGGGTGAGGGTATACGTGCCGGCTTCATGGGCGGAGAATGACACAAGTCCATTGTCGTCGATGGAGGCAATAACGCCTTCCGGGATATCCACCAAAGAATACACCAGGTTCTCGTCATCCACATAGTATCCATCCTCATCCATTACTTTAGCAGTGGTTTGGAAGGTGATGGCTTCACCCACACCGGCATATTGACGGGTAATGCGGTCAAAGATGGGAGAACGCCGGGTCATGCGGACGTCATCCAGATAAATGATGCTGTCTGCCGGGCTATGGACGGTTCTTCCATTGGTATTGATAAATAAGCCGAAGTTGGAAACAGAGGTGACGTCAAAGGTCTCGTCGGTGGTATCTGGCGTGGTATTTTTAGGGGTGATGAGGCTTAAGGGGAATTCAATGAATTGAGGTTCTGAAGTGGTAGGATCGAAGTATCCCCGTTCGGCTAAGGTGAAGAAATTGACCTCATAGGATGCGCCTTTGGAGTACATCTGAAGGATTAAGTTGTCGCCTTCAGTATCGTCTTTGGACTTCATAAAGACGTTGGCCGGCCCTTGGTACCAGAAGGAGATGTATTCCATGTTGTCAAATTCAGAAGGAAGTGAACGGGCGCGTCCCGTATGGCTGTTGACCAGAGTGTATTGGAATTTTAGAGCTTTCCCCAAGTCCTCGCCGGCTACGTCGCTAAAGGGCGAGTCTACCAGTTGGATGCTGTTGGAAGAACCCCGTCCACTATTTTGGCCATACTGGGAGTTGAGTTTAGAGTCGTCTTCATAGTCGTCAAAACTATCCACAGATACGCGGTCCTGATCGTTTAGATAGGGGAGGGGTTCCCAATTGTTGATCCAATCCCCCAGGTTGCGATCGCCATACAACGGAACGGTTTGGGACTGGTCGCCCAAAATGTACGCCTTGATGGAGTACATGCTTAAATCAGCGTATTCGCCTAGGAAGGGAATGGAAGCGTAGTCGGAGTAAACGGTATAGGAGTTTCCGGCCTGCGCTTCAATGGTCTGGGGATTGGCGGCAATGTCAAACAATACGCCATTCTTATAGATGGCGATGACCGGGGTGATGGAGATAGCGCCGTCGGCATTGGCCTGGACTTCGACGGCACTGCGGAAGTTTCCGGAGTCCACATTCCACACCAGGCCGTTTTCATCCTGGATGGAAGTGCTCTTAATGGCATAGGCGGGAGCGTCCTCACCAATTTGTTTTTCTACCACATTAAAGCCTTCCAGTTCAAAACGGAAATCGCTGGGATCCTGCATGTATTTCTCGTTGAATTCAACCTTGATGGTCTTGGAATCGCCGGGCATCAGAGAGAAGTAGTTGTCTTCGTAGAAGGTGGGGAGGATCAAATCATCACCGCTCATAGCTTTGATGCGGGCTAAGAGAGCCGGAGTATCGCCGTCGTTTTTGACGGTAACTTCATAATACCGGGTGGTACCTACTTGTTCCGGAGCTTTGTAGGATGCAGTTAAATCCACATTGGAGAGACTGTTAAGGGCGGTGTATTCCTGATAGTTTTTGGAATTGAGCCAATAGAAATTTTCACCCAAAATCTCGTCGCCGGATTTCACATAAGTCTTAAGGAATTTCATATCGGTGGAATCTTCCGGGTACTGTAGGGTGGTGATGGTTTGGAAGGAGTCGGAAACAATTCGGTCCACAGGGAAGATGCACTGGCTGAGAAGTTTACCGTTTAAGTCATACAGTTCTACCTGAACCTCTACATCGTTAAGGTCTTCGGCAGTGGCATTGGAAAGCACGATCTCCTCATTGAGAGGGTTCCAAATGGCATTGATGGGCTGATTACCGGTTTTCAGGCCAAAATAAGCGGCATTGCAATCATAGAAATAATCGTAGGTCTGCCACACGAAAGAGGGCCAGGCCGATGCGCTCATCCACATCAAAGCGCCGTTGCTGCCGTAGACATAGTTGCCTTCCAAAAGGCCCTTGTGGGACTCGTAATTGACCATCTGGGAAGCGCGGACAAAATCTTCAAAGGAGACGCTGTTGACATCCTCATACCCCAGGTATTTGGCCGGGCCATTGAAAATAAAGGTAGAGCCGTTCATGGCGCCGCCTAAACAGAAGTCATGCAGTCCCCACACATCATTGATGGGCCAGAGGTTGTCCTTGTCGATGAACCGGCGGATGCTTTCCTCCGAGGGAATGTTGGGAATACCGATCTCGCTGCGCAGGACGGTATTTTGAGCATTTTGGAAACTTTGCTTGGGAGTCTTAAGGGCATAGCCGCCGCCGCTGCCTACGGGCGAGGAATTGGAGGACTGGACGTAAAACCGAGTGCCGTCCACTTCGTCTACCGCTTGGGGCAGGAGGTCGTAAAGAGGCTGGGGAGGATTGCCTTCGTTTCGACCGCAGTAGAGGGCCAGTGAAGCGTGATAGCGGTTGCGGGCGATTTTATCCCGGGCGTTGGCCATAAACATATCGTTGTCAGTGGGGGAGGGGCCGTCGGAAGGATTGGCCAGCCAGAAATCGTCCCAGATCAGCAGGCCGTATTTGTCGCAGGCGTCGTAGAAGGCGCGATTGTTGGTCATACCCACCCAGTTGCGGATCATGGTGAAATTCTCTTCCGCATGGAGACGGACTTTGATATCATAGTCCTCCGCAGTATCGGTGAGATTGGCGTCGTCCATGCCCCAGTTTCCGCCGCGGCAGATGATGCGGGTGCCGTTGCAGTAGATCATTAACTGGTTGCTGGCGTTTTGTGGATAGGTAAATTCACGCACGCCAAACTGAAAACTGGTGGAATCAGATTCCACGCCGTCCACACTGACGTCCACAGTAGCGGTGTAGAGATACTGCTCACCATAGGTGTTGGGCCACCAGAGTTCCGGATCCTCCAATACGATGCCGTCGATTGTGATGTCCTTGACTTCACCCGCTGCCAGTTCCACCTCCTGGCTGAAGGGGATGTTACCGGGCTGGATAGTGCCGCTGACATTGGCCGTAACAGGCTGGTCCTTGGTGTTGGATACCTGTGTCTTAAAGGTCAGGTCGGCTTTGGAAAAATCGGGGTCATACACCCGTTTCCCGGAGAAGAGCTGGTCCTCGGTAGCGTCGTAGATCCCCAGTTCCGAGATAACGGTATTGTCCCCACCATAGCCGGAGACGTAGCGTTCCACGCTGGTAAACCGTACATAGCGGAAGGTGACGGGCTGTTCCAGGGATACTGCATCGGAACCATCGGTGGAACCGTTTTGATTCATGGCGATGGGTTCCCAATGGCTGCCGTCGTGGGAACCTTCCAGATGGAAGACGGCGGCATGGTTGGAATTCCAATATCCGGCCTCACCCCAGGTGATGAGGACGGACTGGAACGTCTTTTCCTCTTTTAGGTCGATGACTAGAGTTTCGCCGTCTTTGGAGGCAGCCGACCATTTTGTTTCAGTGTCGCCGTCCACAGCGCTTGCCGCGTCGCCCGAGGAAGCGGTGGCCGAAGCGCCAATGGCTTCATTGACGTAGGTGGTGCTGGGTTGTTCGTTAAGAGCCAGATCGGTAATCATCCAGGGATCCTTTAATTGGACGTCCTGGGAGTAGCTGATAAAGACGTCGTTATAAATGCCGATATTGCGTCCCCGGATGGTAGGTACCCAGTCCCATCCGATGGACGCATGGATGGTGGGGTTGTCGGCGCCTAAAGCACCGCCGTTGCTGCCGGGGGCAGAAAGATCCTGTTGGGTGACGGCGCCGGGGGTATCGTTTTTATGGATGTATACCGCTAAATAGTTTTCACCGCCAATATTGGCCAGATCAGTGACGTCAAATTTAGCACGGGTAAAAGCGCCTTTGATACGGCCGATGTTTTCCCCGTTAAAGTAAACGTCGGCCTTCCAGTTAATGGCGTCGAAATTGAGCCATACTTTTTGCCCTTGTTGGCTTTCGGGGATGGTAAAATGATCGCGATACCAGAAATCGGCGGTAAAGAAGCTGTCGGAAATTTGCAGCTGGTTGTCGTCAAAGTTGCCGTCGGCAATGGCGCCGGCGTTTTGATAGGATGTCAGGACAGTGCCGGGAACTGTGGCAGGCAGCCAAGAACTGTCATCGTAACCGGCTTGGGAGAGGGCCGCTCCATCCGCATCCACTTCCGAGACGCGCTGTACCTTCCAATTGCCGCCTCGAAGGTATTGGGTGCCGTCGGCTTCCGGGGCCGGCATATCCCCAATGGAGTAGTGCAGGTCGTTGGAACCGTATACTTCCAGTTCCTTCACGATAAAATTTTTGCCTGAGGATGTCTCGCACAACAATCGGACGTACTTGGTTTGTTGAGGATCAAAGGATACCTCCTCCACACCGCCCTTGCCTTGGGCGCTCAGGACAGTGGTCCAGTTCTCAGCATCCAGCGAAACTTGAAGCTTATAGCTGGTGGCATAATTTTCCCCCCAGTAGATTCTTGCGGAAGAAATTATGCTTTTTGCCCCAAGGTCTACATACACCGATTCATCTACATCACCGGCGCTGACCCAACTGCTGTCGAAGGAATCGGAATCAATAATGCCGTCGGTAATGAGATGGCCGGTTTGGTTATAGTCGGCCGCGCTGGAGTGGTAAGCAGCCCGGCGCAGGGCGACATTGCGGACACTTTCCGATGGTTCTTCTGCGCTTGCAGGTCCGGCCACGGAAAACAGAGAAAAAAGCATGGCCAGGGACAGCGCAAAACTCCCCACCCTTCGATGGGATTTTAACATTGTACTTCCTCCTTTTCATATAAAAAGTATTTACTTTTTAGAGTTGGTTCCTCTGTTTTACAGGCTCTGCCGATTTCGCACTTGGGCATGCGAAAACTTATTTTAATTATAAACATTGCTAAAAACCATTTCAAGATAATCCGATTAATTGACGGCTATTTCTATGTTTTTTATCATATATTAAATATATATTTATATATTTATCCAATACATTTGCATTGGCAATAAAAAAGCAGGATTCCAACTTGTGGAATCCTGCTAAATGATGTTTAGACTATTGGTGATGCTTCGTCACTTTTTTATCGATGGTCCAAACGCCGTCATCTGGATTAAATGCGATTTTAATATAGGACATAACGCTTGGCGCGCCAGCTCGGATGCAAATTTTCTGGCACTCTTTGACAATTTCCATCAGTTCGTCATAGTCCCCTTCAATGGTCGTTTCAAAGGGGCCTACGTAGGTAGGCAGTCCGCAGGATTTGATGTAGGCGATTACTTCGTCCACAATGCGGAGCAGTTCATCACCCTGCACATCAGGGAGAACTTGGATGGCTACACTAGCTTCCGGTTGATTCATAGGGAACATCTCCTTTTTGGGAGGAATCCCGAGCGGGGGATCGATGATTATTCCACCGACTTGAGGGATTCCACCATATCGATCTTTTTTAGTTTAAAGTAGAAAGTGAAATTGACCACTGCGATAAACAGGAGGGTCAACACAGCCGACAAAATAAAGCAATAGGGGGCAATGTCCGGTGAGAACATGACGGCATCCACCTCCGCGGTCTGGATGACAAACCGTTCAAAGAAAATACCCAGTATTAGTCCTGCCGCCACCCCCATCAAGGAAGAAATAACGTTTTCACGGTAGATGTAAGCTGACACTTCCCGATCGTAAAAGCCCAGCACTTTGATGGTGGCCAGCTCACGGATACGTTCATTGACGTTGATGTTGGTGAGGTTATAGAGCACGATAATGGCCAAGGCGCCGGCCGACAAAATCAATACCCAGACGATACTGTTAAGGCTGCTGATGGTATCGTTAAAACTATCGTTGAAATCCGAAGTATAGGAGATGCCGAGTACATTATCATAGGACATGAGAAGATTGGACACAGCTTCTTGATCGGCGCCTTCGGACAGGCGGAACACAATCATATTGTAGGAGGGATCCTCCCCAAACAGCTGCCCATAGAGTGTAGGGGTCATGTAGATATAGTGCATGGCGTAGTTTTCTGTCACAGCCGATACGGTTGTATCAAGGGGCCGTCCATCTGGTTTTGTCAGGGTGACGGAATCGCCCGCCCCTACATCCAACATTTTAGCCAATTTCTCCGTGAGGATCACGCCGTTGTCCGACAGGGAAAGAGGATCCCGTCCGACCCGTTCCTGAAGAGAGACATACTGGGGGAAATCTTCTGTGGACTGTGGGACAAATAACGTGGCGCTTTTCACTGTTTTGCCATTGGTGATGTCCATTTCCCTCTGTAAAATGGGGGAACAATCCTGGATCCCGTCGGTAGCCGACATCTCTTCCTGAAGGGTGCTGACATCCTGAGGGGCCACGGCGTCGTCCATAGCGGCGATGCCGTCGTAGAGGAAGATGGATCCAAATTGTTTGGGCGCGATGGAAGCAATGGAATTTTGCAGACCGAAACCGGTGAGCATAAGGGCCGTACAACCGGCGATGCTGATGACCGTCATAAGGATGCGCTTTTTGTAACGGAAAAGGTTGCGCAAAGTGACTTTATAGATAAAACTAAGCCTGGACCAAAGGAAAGTAATCCGTTCCAACAGAACGCGTTTGCCGGATTTTGGAGCACGGGGACGCATCAACTGGGCTGGATAAGCCAGAAGCTCCTTGTAACAGGACGCCAAAGTGGAGAGGCCGGTACAAGCAATAGCGGCCAGGGTGCACCAAAGGGCGTAGTCCCAATGGATGGGGGTGAGGGGATCGGGCATGTTGTAGAGAATTTGATAAGCGCCGATGATGATGCGGGGGAAAAGTTGGAATCCTATGGCTAAACCGATGACGCTGCCCAGGAAACTGGCCGATACCGCATAAAAGAGGTACTTGGAGATAATAACCCGCCTAGAATATCCTAAAGCCTTCATGGTGCCGATCTGTGTGCGATGTTCTTCCACCATGCGGGTCATGGTGGTCAGGCACACCAGCGCCGCCACCAGGATAAAGAACACCGGGAACACGGCTGCAACGGCATCGACCTTTTGAGCATCTTCCTCATAGTTGGAGTAACCGGGATTGTTGCTGCGATCCCACACATACCAAGTGGGCTCGGTCAAATCGGCCAGCTGACGTTCGCCGTCCTCAATCTGATTGCGGGCGTCCTCTAGTTTTTTGTCGGACTCCGCCTTGCCGGAATCATACTCGGATTTGGCTTGGACGAGGGCTTTGTCGCCCTCCTCCAGCTTTTGCTTGGATTGATCCAATTCTTCTTGCCCCTTCTTTTTCTCTGAGGCAAACACTTGCTTTTGGGAAGCCAATTGGGAGCTTCCATCATCCAGCTGCTTGCGGGAATCGTCCAGGGCTTGCTTGGCTTCCTCTAACTGATTCTTGGTATCCTCCAATTGCTTGCGGGCGTCCTGGATGCCGGTTTGCAGGGTAACGAGGCCGTTTTGCCCTTCCTCCAATTGTTGTTTCTGAGCGGCAAGTTGCTCATCCATGGAGGATATCATAGAATCAGCCTGTTTTTTAATCATCTGCTTTGCTAGTTTTTGCAGCCCATCAGAAGGATCCAGGGTGACATATTGGGTCAAAACACCTTCCAATGTCACGTCTTCGGGGAGAGTACCTTCGGGAATAACGCTGCTGAGGGATTGGATTTGCTCCAGCGTTTGGACCAAATCCTCCGGAAAGGCCGATGCATCGGGAATATAGGTGTTTTCATAGTCCGCAAGAACCTGTCCTACCAGCTGGAGCAACAAAGTAGTGTCCTCCAACTTCTGGCTCCCTTGGGTCAATTGTTGCTCCAACTGTTCGGCTTGGTTTTCATATCGGCCGATTTGTTCCCATGCGGCCGGCAGCTGCTGATCGTATAGGGCTTTGCCCTCTTGATACTGTTTGAGCCCTTCTTGATACTGGGCTTCCCCATCTTCGATTTTCTGCTGGGCCTCGTCGATTTGGGCCTGGCCTTGGGAAATTTTGGTGTTAAATTCCTCCACGCCGGCATAATACGCCGCCCATCCGTCGTCTAGCTCTTTTTGAGCGTCCTGGATCTTTTGCCAAGCGTCCCCTAACTCCGTAGCCTGCTTCTCTTCGCCGTCGGCCAGCTCCTGTTTGGCGTCGTCCAACTTCTGTTTGGCTTGGGTATAGAGCTCATCGTACCGCTCCTGGGAACGTACATCGGCCAGGGATTCCAGTTCCTGAGAGGCGGTATCCACGGCGTCCTCATAGGGGGATTCAAAAGGGGATAGGCCCTCGGTGGAATCCAACGTAAGGTAAACGTCGGTATATACATCCAGGACGAAATCTTCTTCCGGTACCATGATAAAAGCATCGATGCTGCCGTCGCCCAATAGGGTATTGCCCCGTTCAAAATTGATGTAGGAGGAGGAATTGACAATGCCTACAATGGTATAGGTATCGGTGCGTAAAGTATCGCTCAGCGGAGTATCATTGCCCGAACGGAGGGTAATGGTATTGCCTAAAGTAAAGGAACTAGGGGCATGCATGCCGCAGTCCACTACGCATTCACCCGACGCCTCAGGCAATCGTCCTTCCACCAAGGTAGGCTGATTTAGGTTGTTGGGATCATCAGGACTGCCGGCGTTTTGAGGAAGGGATAGTACCTTTAAAATCGTACTGGAGTCCTGATCGTCACCCTCCATGACGTCTACCGAGTAGGCCGGCATAAATCCTCGGATGCCATCCGTCTCTTGGATGGCGGCCAAATCGTTGTCGTTGAACCCGAGGGTGGACAACAGATGAAGATCGGATAGCTGTGTATCGTCATAATACTGGGTCGCGCTGAGGATCATATCCGGACAACTGGATTTAACGCCGGCAAAAAAACCGGTGCCGATGGCCACAATGGCCAGGATGGACAAAAACCGGTTGCGGGTTTTCCAGATCTCGCGGAACGCTTCTTTTACAATGGCGGAACGTCTTCTCATAAAAACGAAAAACCTCGATTCTACCGTATGGACAAAGTCACCATTCGATCTGGTCGACTGGGGTGGGATTGGAGTTGAGGATAATATCCTGAACCTTGCTGTTTTTCAGTTTGATCACGCGGTCTGCCATAGCGGTGAGGGCGAGATTGTGGGTGATAACGATAACCGTCATATGACTTTTGCGGCAGGTGTCCTGCAAGAGCTTTAAAACGCTTTTACCGGTGTTATAATCCAGGGCACCGGTTGGCTCGTCGCACAAAAGCAATTTAGGGCGTTTGGCCAAGGCGCGGGCAATGGATACACGTTGCTGTTCGCCGCCCGAAAGCTGGGCTGGGAAATTGTCCAGACGGTCCCTTAGCCCTACATCTTCCAATGCCTGCGTGGCGTCCATGGGATTTTTGCAAATCTGGGTGGCCAGTTCCACATTTTCCCTGGCGGTCAGATTGGGCACCAAATTATAAAACTGAAAGACAAATCCAATGTCGTACCGGCGGTACTCGGTCAGCTGACGGGCATTAAAGCCGCTGATATCCCGTCCATCCACTGAGATGACGCCGCCGTCGCAATGATCCATGCCGCCCAGGATATTCAATATGGTGGTTTTACCGGCGCCGCTGGGGCCGACGATAACGGCAAATTCGCCTTTCTCGATGTCAAATGAAATGTGGTCTGAGGCGGTGATGGTCACCTCTCCCATTTTGTACTGTTTTACCACGTCTTTGAGGTGGACAAAACTACTCATAGGCAAGCTCCTTTTCCATAAAATAAAAATGAAACTACATCCTGGTGTCAATATCCTTGAGCATCAGGATCAAAAATCGACGCAGCACAGCATGTAGTGCATCGGCGTCCCCCTCAAAGCGGTTAAGAATATGGAACACCCCGTGAACCATTGATACAGCCAAAGTCTCCGCCAAAATCGACTGATCGGAGCCGGGGGAAAGATAGGGCATCAATTCGTTAGAGATGCGTCGGGCGGCGATGTCCACCACATGGGCACGGATATGCTCATAGGGGGATCCTTCACTGCCCTGCATCAGGATGAGGAACTGGGTGCGGTTGCACAAAAAGACATGGGCAATGGCATCGGTCATCTGCTCAATGGTGAGCAGTGAGATGGCCTCCCCTTTGGAGACACTGAAAATCAGGTCATCCAATTGTTGGACAGTGGGCCCCAAAATATAATGGAATAAATCCTGCTTACCGCTGAAATAGGCATAGATGTTCCCAGGGGTAATACCAGCCTGTTGGGCGATACGCCGCATAGAGGATTTTTGATAACCATATTGGGTAAACTCTGAAGTAGCGGCATCCACGATGCGTGCCCGTACTTCATCTTTTTGCTTTTGCATTATTAAACACCTGTTCATTTTTCAATGTGTATTTTATTATAAAAGATAACTCGCCAAATTACAAGAGACACAAAGTAAATTGTACCAAAAAAATGACGAATTTATAGGAGATAAAACCAAGTAAATTGCTAATTATTGACAAAAAAGAAAGGCGGTAATATAATAGAACAAAATGAAAATAATAAGGATAAAATTTCATGAAACTTTTTAATGGTTAATGGAATAGGTTGTAAAAATCCTTACCGCTTTATGCAAGGATGATTTGAAATCAGGATAGGGGATAGGAACAAATGTCTAGAATAGCGGTAATTGGTTCGGGATACGTAGGATTGGTTTCAGGGGCAGTACTATCTGATTTTGGACATAATGTCATGTGCGTAGACGTGGATCAAAAAAAGATTGAGTCGCTGAAACAAGGAGTTATCCCGATCTATGAACCCGGGTTAGATGCGCTGGTAGAGAAAAACATGCAGATGGACACCCTGCATTTTTCTACGGATATCCAAACAGCCATCAAGGAAAATGATATTATTTTTATTGCAGTGGGCACCCCGCCAAAGGATGACGGCAGTGCCGATTTACAGTATGTGTTGTCAGTGGCCAAGGATATCGCAACCCATATGGAGGGCTACAAGGTTATTGTGGACAAGTCTACTGTACCGGTGGGCACCGGCCAAAAGGTCAAGAAGATGGTGCGGGACATTTTGGATGAGCGGGGTGTGGACTACGATTTCGACGTGGTTTCCAATCCGGAATTTTTGCGGGAAGGGTCGGCTGTGTACGACTTTTCCAACCCCGAGCGCGTGGTGTTGGGAACCGAGAGCCAGCGCGCCTTGGATACCATGATTGAAGTGTACCGGGTTTTGTATCTCAATGAGACCCCTTTTGTCACCACCAATATTGAAACAGCTGAGATGATCAAATACGCTTCCAATGCTTTCTTGGCCATGAAGATCACCTATATCAATGAGATTGCCAACCTTTGTGAAAAGGTGGGGGCCAACGTCCAGAAGGTGGCCAGAGGCATGGGGATGGACGACCGCATCGGCAATAAATTTCTCAATGCAGGTCCGGGCTACGGCGGCAGCTGTTTCCCTAAGGATACCAAAGCTTTGGCCACCATCGCCAGAGAGCACGGTGAGCATCTGAGTTTGATTGAAACCACCATCCAGGCTAACGAACGTCAAAAGATGCGTATGGTAGAAAAAATCAGCGATGCCATGGGGGATTTGTCCGGCAAAGTCATCGGTGTGCTGGGGCTGACCTTTAAGCCCAACACCGATGATATGCGGGAAGCGCCGTCCCTGGTGATTTTGCCCGAGCTCGTCAAGAGGGGGGCTACCATCCGGGCGTTTGACCCGGAGGGGACGAAAGAAGGAGGCTGGCGGTTTGAGGATATCAAAGAGCACATGACCTTCTGTGACGATGAGTACTGCGTAACCCAAGGGGCGGATGCAGTGGTGATACTGACCGAGTGGAACCAGTTCCGAAGTTTGGATTTCGACCGCCTCAAGGAAGGCATGCGGGATGATTATTTCTTTGACCTTCGCAATGTTTACGAAGAGGCTATGGTGAAAAAGCACGGTTTCCGCTACTATGCCGTGGGACGGTAAGGAGGATATCATGGAGGTACAGCTGCCAAAAACGTCCGATATTATTTTGGTCACCGGGGGAGCCGGCTTTATCGGGTTTCATCTCAGTAAGAAGCTGCTGGAATGCGGCAACCGCGTGGTGGGATTGGATAATTTAAACGATTACTATGATCCAGCCCTCAAGCAAGCGCGTCTGGAGATTTTGAAACAATACCCCAATTATCAATTTATCAAAGGGGACTTGGCTGATAAAAAGGCTTTAGAAGATGTGTTCCAGCAATATGCGCCTAAAGTTGTGGTCAATTTAGCGGCACAAGCCGGCGTGCGTTACAGCATCGACCATCCCGATTGCTATATTCAATCCAATTTGGTAGGCTTTTTCCATGTGCTGGAATGCTGCCGGCATTATCCAGTGGATCATCTGGTATATGCCTCTTCCAGCTCGGTCTACGGGGCCAATAAAAAAGTCCCTTTTTCCACCGACGACCAGGTAGATCATCCGGTCAGCCTCTACGCCGCCACCAAAAAATCCAACGAGCTGATGGCTTATACCTACAGCCATCTGTACCACATTCCGGCTACCGGCTTGCGCTTCTTCACTGTATACGGCCCTTACGGCCGGCCGGATATGGCTTATTTCTCGTTTACCAAAGCTATTTTGTCGGGAAAACCCATCCGGGTCTTTAACAACGGCGATATGTATCGGGATTTTACCTACATCGACGATATTGTGGACGGCGTGATGAGATTGCTGTGCCATACTCCAAAGCCGGATGAAAACAATGCGCCTCATAAAGTGTACAACATAGGCAACAACAATCCGGAAAAATTGATGGATTTCATCCGCACATTGGAGCAATGTTTGGGAAAAGAAGCTGTCAAACAGTTTGAACCCATGCAGCCTGGGGACGTCTACCGCACCTATGCCGATGTAGACGACCTGGTTCGGGACATTGGATTTTGCCCCAGTACTTCTATCCAAGACGGTCTCAGCCGTTTTGTGGAGTGGTACCGTTCCTTTTATAAGGAGTAAAATTGAGAAAAATTGAAACGATAGAAAAGGACAAAGCTTGTGATAAGCTTTGTCCTTTCTTTTGGCAAAAAGGGTTTGCACACAGGGGACTGACAGGGTACAATAAATGTAGGTAATTGCTGATGATTTTTATCTGTTTCTTAGAAACAAGTGCCTATGTAAAACAGCGGGGACAAAAGGCCGGCAAGGCATTGAAATAAGGAATGGTTACCCAAGAAAGAGAGGATGGATCCTATGGAAGGCGCGATACCTTTTGTAACAGCTATTATCGTAGCGGCGGGGGGGTCTACCCGTATGGGTGGAGAAAGCTCCAAACAATTGCTTCCCATTGTGGGGATGCCGGTCATTGGACGGACCCTGTCGGCCTTTGAGGCGGCAGGATGCATTGACGATGTGGTGGTGGTAGCCAGAGAAGAGGACATGCTGGATCTTTATGATATCATACGCTCCTTTGGATTCCGGAAGGTTAGTCAGGTGGTGAGGGGCGGATCTACCCGTCAACAGTCGGTGGCCAAAGGAGTGGAGAACGTGCGTCCCGAAACCACCCATCTAGCCATCCACGACGGCGCCCGTCCGCTGGTGAGCGTCCAGGTCATTGGGGATGTGGTATCCTGCGCTTTGGAGCATCGGGCGGCGGCCACCGGCGTGAGGGTCAAGGATACCTTGAAACAGGTGTCGGATGGGGGGATCATCGAGTATACGCCCGACCGCAGCCATCTGTGGATGGTGCATACCCCCCAAGTGTTTGAAAGGAAACTCTATCAAAGGGCCCTGGATGCGGCCCAGCAAGCCCATGAGGATTTTACCGATGATTGCCAGTTGGTAGAGCGGATGGGGGGAGTGCCGGTGCATATGTGTGAGGGCAGTTATGAGAACATCAAAATTACTACGCCGGAGGATCTTCCCATCGCGGAGGCATTGCTTTTGAGACGTCAGCAAGGAGGAGAGGCATAATGCGCATTGGGCATGGATACGACGTACATCGTCTGGTGGAGGGGCGGCCGCTGATCCTGGGAGGGGTCAGTATCCCTTATGAAAAGGGGCTTTTGGGACATTCGGACGCCGACGTCCTTCTTCACGCCATAGCCGACGCCCTATTGGGGGCCGCAGGATTGGGGGATATTGGGCTTCATTTTCCCGATACCGATGACCGTTACAAAGGTGCCGACAGCGCTGTTCTATTGGGACAGGTGATAACGCTGCTGCACGACAAAGGGGTTCGGGTAGGAAATCTGGACGCCACCATTGTGGCGCAAAAGCCGAAAATGCGTCCCTATATTTTACAGATGCGGGACAATATTGCAAACATTTGTGGCGTAGATGCTGGAAAGGTCAACATCAAAGCCACCACAGAGGAGGGATTAGGCTTTACCGGACGAGGGGAAGCCATAGCCGCTCACGCTGTTTGTTTGGTGGAGGACGACGGCTAAAGTAGAGGAATTTGGTCATTTGGAATCCCCCGTGCATATACTGATATAAAAAACGAGGTGATTGCAAATGGAACTGCCTATGCTTATCATATATTCCATCACACATGCCTTTCAAGGCCGGGATCTACTCAGACAAATGGGGATCCGGGCTTATGTCAAACGCACCCCCAGGGACATTGATCCCTCTGGATGCAGCTATAGCATCCAGGTGTATCCAGAGGACATCGACCGGGCTGAACACATTCTACGCAGCGCCAAGATCCGTGTAACCGGACGGCACATGGGGGAGGAAGACGCGTGATTTATCTAGACAATGCCGCCACCACGTGGCCCAAACCGCCCTGCGTCAAAAAGGCGATGGACAAAGCGCTGGAGGAATTTGGCGCCAATCCGGGGCGAAGCGGACATCAAATGTCCATGGATACGGCCGAAGCCATCTATGAGTGCCGCCGGGAAGCGGCGTCTTTTTTTGACGCGCCGTCTCCGGAGGACGTAGCCTTTACTACCAACTGCACCCATGCCATCAATTTGGCGCTCAAAGGCATTCTCAAACCAGGGGACCACGTTGTGACGTCCAATTTGGAACACAATGCCATGATGCGTCCCTTAGAGACGCTGCGCCGCCAGGGGATCCCCTATACGGCCGCTCAAGTGGCGCCAGGGGACGATGACAAAACCGTCCAAAATTTTGAGGATGCCATCCGCCCCAATACCAGGATGATTGCTTCCATGCACGCTTCCAATGTGTTTGGCATGCGCCTTCCCATTGAAAAGCTAGGGGAATTGGCAAAAAAACACGGCCTTCTATTCTTAGTGGATGCCGCTCAGACGGCAGGGATCCTACCCATCCGCATGCAGGAGATGGGCATTCATTTTTTGTGTGTCCCCGGCCACAAAGGGCTTTATGGCCCTATGGGAACCGGCATGCTGCTCACCGATCGTGGGGAACAATTGGACACCATGATAGAAGGTGGGACGGGCAGCCGTTCAGTGGAATTGACACAACCCCTTTATATGCCCGATCGCCTGGAAAGCGGGACGGTCAATACACCGGGGATCGTAGCGCTGCACGCCGGCATCCAATTTGTCAAAGAACAGGGAATGGAGGGTATTTTACAGCACGAAACCGAACTCATGCAATGCTTTTACGACGCAATATGCCACCAAAAAGCGGTACAATTTTATACGCCCCGTCCAGATGGAGTGAATACGCTGCCGGTCGTCAGTTTTAACCTGGGGGACCTGCCCAGTACCGAGGCCGCCCGCTATTACGACGAAGAAGAAATCGCCCTGCGTCCAGGACTGCACTGTGCCCCCTGCGCCCACCGTGCCTTTGGCACACTGGAGCAGGGAACCCTGCGCCTTTGCCCGTCGTTTTTTACAACCCAAGATGAGGTAGATCAGGCAATAAGTAGCACACTAAAAATCCTAAACAAATTATGAAATTGCTTTGCAAGCCATAGGAAGTATGATACAATAAGAATAGAAAATATCAATCCATCCGAAGATTTTTTCGGTGAAGGAAGCGTTTAAATGGCGGAATTTTTTCAATCAATCGGCAGCTTTTTTGAAGCGCTTTTCCATGCCATTGGAGGCGATATCGGTATTCTATCCAGTATCCTTGATATCGCCATCGTGGCCGTTATCATCTATAATGTCATAAAGATCGTGCGTGAAACCCGGGCCGGTACCTTGGTCAAAGGAATGCTGATCCTGGGTGTTTGCTATGTGCTGGCTTTTTACCTGAAATTGCAGACCTTGACGTTTATTTTGGATAATCTTTCCAAGGTGCTGGTATTTGGCCTAATTGTCATTTTCCAGCCGGAGATCCGCCGGGCCTTGGAGCAGCTGGGCCGCACCAGGCTCAATAAGATTAAGATCCTAGGCGTAGGGGGCGTGCTGAGCGAAGAGGACGTCATGCAGCGCATCCAGAAAACCATTGATGCGGTGTGTAAATCGGTGCAGATTCTTCAGGGGCAGCGCATGGGTGCCCTCATCGTGTTTGAGAGGGACATTAAGCTGGTGGATATCGTGAAAACCGGTACGGTTATCAACGCCGAGGCAAGCCCTGAGCTGATCAGCAACATCTTTTTTGTCAAAGCCCCCCTGCACGACGGCGCTATGATTATCCGGGACGGGTATGTATGCGCGGCCGGATGTATTTTACCCCTTTCGCAAAACAGCGAGATCAGCAGTGAACTGGGCACCCGACACCGGGCAGCTCTAGGTATGAGTGAAAATTCCGATGCTGTGGTGGTGGTGGTCTCGGAGGAGACCACCGCTATCTCCATCGCTTATAAGGGCTTTTTAATGCGGGACGTGTCCATCGACGAGTTGAAAGATACGCTGAAAAAGCGCCTGATCCACGATGTGGTTGGCGATGGGACATCTGAAAAATCGCCCTTCTGGAAGGGGAGATCCAAATGAAGATGACACAGATTCAATCGGTAATCCGGAAAATTCGCCGATTCTTTCACAAACTCAATCTTGGCAAACTATTCTACAACAATCGATTTGTATTTTTCTTTTCCATCGTGGCATCCATCTGCATGTGGATCGGTGTAGTTTTTGTGGTGTCCCCCAACACCACCAGTACCTTTTACGATGTGGATGTGTCGGTGTCTTTAACAGAGGAGCAAATCGAGAGAGGCATCCAGGTGGTAGATCACCAGGAGCTAAAGTTGGACAAGGTGGTTCTGACCGGCGGCCGATTGGATGTAGCCAAGGTCAACAAAAGCGATATTAAAGTGACAGCTGGTGCTGAATATGTGGAAAATCCGGGAACGTATGAGTTGACGTGTACGGTGAGAGCGCCGGACGGTGTTACAGTATTCTCCTATGAACCGATGAAGATTTACGTTCAATTTGATCGGGTGGTCACCAAAACATTTACGTTGGAACCCAATACCTCCCGCGTCAAGGCGGCGGAAGGCTTTGTCAAAAACAATATGATTCTGCCGGCTTCCGATAGAGAGGTCACCATCAGTGGCACGGAAACGCTGATCAGCCAGGTGGAAAAGGTAGAGGCCTACTGCGACGAGGTCACCGACTTGCAAGAGACTGCACCTATCGATGCTAGGATTCGCGTGTTGGATTCCCAGGGAAATGAAATTGAGGGATTGGTACCCAGCATTACCCAGACCCAGGTGACGGTCAGTGTCATCAAGCAGAAGACGGTTCCACTGACCGTCAAATTCAGCAATGTGCCATCTTACTACGAATCTACTCCATTGAGCTATACCATCCAACCTGCCGACAGCATTTTAGTAGGCGGAGCGCCGGCTGACATTGATGCTTTGCAGGAGATTCCAGTCGGAACCATCGACTTCAGGAAGATCACAAAGAAAAACCATGAATTTGATTTTGACTTGGGAGATTTCCTCTCTGCCAATCTGACCAACTATGACAACAACATTTTCACTAGTGTCACAGTGGATATTGATATGTCGGACATGGTAGAGAGAACCGTAACCATCAACCAATTTATGGCGGCTAATACGCCGGAGGGAGTCACCGCTTCGTTTGCGGAGCAAGAGGTGACGGGTGTGCGTGTCATTGGCCCTAAAGAAGTCATTAACCGCATCCAAGACAGTGATTCTATTGTGGGAGTCGTGGATTTGAAAGGACAAGATCCATCGGCAGGCCAGATTCAGCAAAACATCGGCTGGATCGAAGTAAATGGAATAGGTGGATGTTGGGTGATTAGTGATTCCCCAGCCATGTTGACCCTTTCCTAGAAAACAGGTACCACAATAAAAGGACATCGTTTTAAAACGATGTCCTTTTATTCTCAAGCGGAAAAAGAGAAGGCCAGTTCCAACGTTATCTGGAACCGGCCTTTTTGGTTATTTGTTTTTTCGCAACCAACGATGAACCCTACGGAAAGGCCGCCATAGCAGTGAATGTTTTTCCGGGGAATCGTCCGAAACAAGATGATATGGCGGTAAGAACATAGGGGATACCATATCCTCTTTCTCCATCATTGTGTGAGGAAAGGAAGAAAAGGAGGCTCCATCTTCACGTTTTAAAAACTCAGATGAGGGCCCATGATATCCAAGTTCAACAATATCCTCGTTTCCCTCAGGCGGGGGAGGAAGGGGAGTCTTGCTCGACAGAGGAAGACTGCTGTAGGTTCTGACGAAAGGTTTCGGCCTGAGTGGCCGCATCCTCCAAGCACTGATAAATATTCCCCAGCTGGGTTTCAAACTCTGTGGTAATGCTGCGGATACGATCCCGAACAGCATCCAGGTTGCTTCTCAAAGAATTGACCCCGTCCATGACAGACTGGGCTGTCTGTACAGCGCCATCCGTAAACACAGCGGCTTCCCGACGGGCTTTTTCCCGGATGCGTTGTGCGTCCTGATGGGCATCCAGCAGAGCGGCACCCACTTGGGCACAGGCCTCGTCGTATTTGGAAGCATTGCTCTCCAAAGTGGACATTCGATTGACCAGCTGACGGTTCTTTTCCTGTTCCAGAGCCAGAGACCTGGCGCTTTGTTCCTTATCGGCCCGGACCGATTTCAATTCCCGCTCCAAAGAACGATGCTCTTGAAGGAGCTGTTCTCTCGCGTCCCTTTCCGATTCCAATTGCTCTTCCAAATCCGAAATGCGCTGCTCAAAGGTAGCCACTTTATCGCTTAGCTCTTGACGGGACTGGGTCAAATTCTGAATCTGCTGATTGAGATCCTGCTGGGTAGCCAAAGCGCTCTGGTTGAGATGGTCGATGTACTGTAGCACTTCGTCGCGATCAAAACCGCCGAAGGCCACTGTTTTTATCGTTACGTTTTCATTCACGGTAAACAGCTCCTTATTGTAAGGTGGACACTACCTTTCAGTATAACAGATGAACCAAAGGAACACAAGCAAATTACTGACCTTTTCCAATATAGCTGCGCACACGGAATTTTGTACCAGCCTGCTGGGCAAGTTTGCGGCAGGCTTCGATTTCTTCGTCCGGGATGGTGTCCACCACCGTCAAAGTCACCGACGGGATAACTTTAGCGGCGCGGGCTGCAAAGTCCAACATGGCCGGATGGGCCTTTAAACCGAATTGAGAGTGACAAATACGGTCGTACTCCTCTGCTGTAGAGCAGTTGAGGCTGACGGACAAAGCATCCACATGCCCTTTGAGCTTTTCCACGGTATCGCATTCGTATTCCAGGTCGGAAAGGCCGTTTGTGTTGATGCGCACAGGGACGTCACAATGGGCGTGGAGCCAATCACATACAGCGATGACGTCGTCCAACCGGCAGGTGGGTTCCCCGTAGCCGCAAAAGACAATCTCCGGGAACTGGGATAAATCCCGAGCCGAAAGATCGGCAATGACCTCATCCACCGTAGGCTCCCGTTCCAACCAAAGGGAATCGGCGTCGCCTAAAGCGTCGGTATTGGTGCGGACACAGAAGTCGCACCGGTTGGTACAGCGATTGGTCATATTGATGTAAAGCGAACCTTCAAAGATATAGGAAATGGTCATGCCATAAGAGCCTCCTTTGGGATATTGAAAAGCTGCAATGTGTTTTGACAAGCGATGTTCACCAGTTCCTGGACGTCGCATTGACGGATTTCCGCAATGCGCCCGGCTGTGACGGCGATCATAGAGGAATCGCACCGCTTACCACGATAGGGGACCGGCGCCATATAAGGGCAGTCTGTCTCCAACAAAAGGCGATTGATTGGAACTTCCCGCGCCACATCTACCGGATGCCGGGCATTTTTGAAGGTGACGGCGCCGCCCAAGCCGATGTACATGCCCAGTTTTACCGTCTCCCGCATCAGCTCCACGCTTCCCGAGAAGCAGTGTACCACCCCTTTGGGACGGTACTTTTTGAGAAGATCCAGCGTATCGGCATGGGCCTCCCGGTCGTGGACAATGACCGGCAAATCCAGCGCTTTGGCAAGCTCCAACTGCTGGGCGAATCGTTCTTTCTGAAGCGGGCGAGGGGAGAAGTCGTAATGATAATCGAGGCCGATTTCCCCGATGGATACCACTTTAGGCATTGCCGACAACTGTTTCACCTGGTCGAGATAATCCTCCGGAGCCTCGGCCACTTCATGGGGATGGACTCCCACAGCGGCAAACACAAAAGGATACCGAGACGCCAATTCCAAGCATGTTTGAGAGGTGGCCAAGTCGGAACCGGCGGTGATAATGCCCTTCACCCCCTTGGAAGGGAGGGATTGTAGTAATTCATCCCGGTCGAGGTCAAAGGCGTTATCATCGTAATGGGAGTGGGAATCAAAAATACCTTGTATCATAAAAGAACACCTTTATCGGATTTCAGCGCCGGCCGGGACGTCGTCGTCCAGGAACAAGACGCGGGCGCTGTCTCCTACCGTAGCGGCCAGGATCATACCTTCGCTGACCACGCCGCGCAGTTTGGCCGGTTTGAGGTTGGCAACCACCGCCACCGTCTTGCCCACCATCTGATCGGGAGCGTACCATTGGGCGATGCCGGACACCACCTGACGTCCGCCCATACCGTCATCCAACTGTAATTTTAATAATTTATCCGACTTTGGAACCGGTTCACAGCTAACAATCTTGGCGGCACGCAGTTGGACCTTGGCAAAGTCATCAATGGAAATAATACCTTGCGGCTCTTCCTTGGGTTGCTCTTTCTTTTTCTCCGCTTTCGGAGCTTCAGCCGGTGCATCGCCGCCGGTGTGGACGCCGGTCAGGGCTTCCAGTTCGGCGATTTCTTTGGCCATATCGATGCGGGGGAACAGGTTCTCTCCCTTATGGAAGGTGGCTTCAGCCGGCAGGATACCCCATTCACCGGCTTTGTCCCAGCAAAGCTCGTCCTCCCCTAGGCCCAAAGCAGCCAAAATCTTGGGGGAGGTGCTGGGCATAAAGGGGGTGATGAGGATAGCGGCAATACGGATGCATTCGGCCAAGTTATAAAGGACGGTGGCAAGCCTTGCTTTTTTGGCTTCCTCCTTGGCCAAAGCCCAGGGCATGGTTTCGTCGATGTATTTATTGGTGCGGGAAATCAGTTTCCAGATCTCGCTTAAAGCGTTGGAGAACTGCATCTGATCCATGAAATTCTCCACATTTTTGCGGGTTTCCAAAGCCATGGATTTGAGTTCCTCATCCAGGGCATCGCCCTCTCTGCCGGCGGGCAGAGTACCGCCAAAGTAACGGTCGGCCATGCCGCAGGTGCGGGAGACGAGATTGCCTAGATCATTTGCCAAATCGGCGTTGATGCGGGAGACAAGGGCTTCATTTGTGAAATTGCCGTCCATGCCGAAGGGGATTTCACGAAGCAGGAAGTAACGGATGGCGTCTACACCGTAGCGGTTGCACAGCACCACAGGATCCACCACGTTGCCCTTGGATTTGGACATTTTACCTCCGCCAATGACCAACCATCCGTGGCCGAAGACCTTCTCTGGAAGGGGCAGATCCAACGCCATCAGAATGGCTGGCCAGATGATGGTGTGGAACCGGACGATCTCCTTGCCCACCAGATGGATATTGGCCGGCCAGTATTTCTGATACAAAGAATCGTCGTCCGAACCGTATCCCATGGCGGTGATGTAGTTGGAGAGGGCGTCGATCCACACATATACCACATGTTTGGGATCGAAGTCCACCGGTACGCCCCAGCTAAAGGAGGTGCGGGAGACACACAGATCCTCCAAACCCGGTTTGATAAAATTGTTGATCATCTCATTCTCCCGGGATTTGGGTTCGATAAAACCGGGATGGTCCTTATAATACTGCACCAACCGGTCGGCGTATTTGGAGAGGCGGAAGAAATAGGCCTCTTCTTCCGAGCGAACCACTTCCCGGCCGCAGTCAGGGCATTTGCCGTCCTTGAGCTGGGTTTCGGTCCAGAAGGACTCGCAGGGAGTACAGTACCAGCCTTCGTAATGGGACTTATAGATATCCCCTTTTTCATAAAGGGTACGGAAGATTTTCTGCACAGCCCGTTCATGATAGTCGTCGGTGGTGCGGATAAACTTATCGTTGGAGATGTTGAAAAGCTGCCACAATTCCTTGATGCCGGCCACAATATCATCCACATACTGCTTTGGGGTGACGCCCTTCTCCTGGGCTTTTTGTTCGATCTTCTGGCCGTGCTCATCGGTGCCGGTGAGGAACATCACGTCATACCCCTGCATTCGTTTATACCGTGCCATGGCATCGGCCGCCACGGTGCAGTAAGCATGCCCAATGTGCAGCTTATCGGATGGATAATAAATCGGGGTAGTGATGTAAAAGGTATCTTTTTTCATGATGTATCCTCCTCTATAAAATTGCCTGAAAATTAGGCAAGGTTTTCTCAGGTTTGGTCTGAAAAACACCATACATACCTTATTATACCATGTTTGCCTTGAATTTCAATACGATTGCCAAGAAGCGTCCCTGTGGGTTTGGGGACGGGCTTTCCGAAAAAACTTTTCGACAAACAATCACACAATTTGAGGTTCTGCCGTATGATTGTAATAAGGATGGAGACATCCCCAAACCCCATATGGAAAGAAGGGGGATAGGTTGAAAAGAGGTGTCGCACTGTCGGGCGACGGCATCACAGGGGCAGCGGCCATCGGCGTTCTGACGGCATTGCAAGATCTGGGAATTCCTGTGGACGTGCTGTCGGGCTCTGGATCGGCGGCGTTACCGGCTGTGCTGTACTGTGCCAAAAAACAAAGGGATGACCGACGGGCCCGTCTGTACACTGCCTGCCGGATGATCCAGAAAAACAGTACCTTCCGGACTTTTCGCCGAGGGTATCGTAGACTGAGGCGGGAATTGGATCAGTGCAAGGCTTTGGATGTCCGGGATTTAGAGATCCCTTGTGCAGTGGTACAGACGTTGGAAAATGGGAAGAAGTCCTGTATTGCCGCTCCTCTCCCGGCCATGGACTGCCCAAAACTAACGGTGTTGCCGGATGCAGACCTAGCCGACTTTATCCACAAAAGCCTGTGGGAGAAAAACAGAAAGCAATCGGATCTATGGGAGGATTCCGGCCGCCTTACGTGGCCACTGATGCAGATGGGCGCCGAACAGGTGCTTTTTATCCGCACACAAGGGAGAGATTGTTTGATGTCGCCAGAGGAGACAAGACGAAAGAATGTATTGGAAATCCCAGTGTTTTCCCAACAAGCGCGATGTGCAGAGGATTGGCAAAAGGCCGGTTATCAAGCCATTGTTTCCCGACAGATGGAAGTTTACGATTGGGCATTTTTCGCCCCGGCCTGCACATAAGGGATGATCACAAGGGGCGAACGGAATACGGGCTATCTATATGAAAAAGATAGTCCGTATTTTTGTGAAAATTATTCTCCTAAAAAACAGACGAAACTTTTTCTTATTTTTTCGGTTTTCAATTTTTGAATTAAAATATATAAATTTAGTTGCACTATATTTGCTAATAGGTAAAAAATAGTGTTTTAATCAATATTATGTAGCGATTTTTTTGCAGTTTTTATATTGAATACAAAATTAATACAGAAAAAATATAGAAAAATATCATATAAAAGAGCTGCTTTTTGGTTGACTTATTTTTATGAAACAGGTATACTAAAAAACGAGTTAGATAACATTGACTATTTGTTATCTGATTTAAAGAAGAAAAATATCGAAAAAGACTCAAAAAGCAAAGGAGGCAAAGACAGCATGAAAAAATGGAAGAAGCTGATGTCGGCATTCCTAGCCACAGCTATGGCTGCATCCGTTGCAATGCCTACTGCAATGGCCGGAGCAGAGGAGCCTGTCCCAGAGGATGGAAGAATCTATTCCATCGCAACGGCTCACTTGGATACGGTGTGGAACTGGGAATTTGGAGTCACAGTGCGTGACTATCTGCCTGCCGTCTTTAATCAGAACTTCGCGTATATTGAGGAGAATCCGGATTATAACTTTAACTTTGAAGGCGCTTATCGCTATGATGTTATTAAGGAATACTATCCGGATGTATATGAGCAGATCAAGGAATACGTAGCGGCCGGCCGGTGGAATACCGCAGGTAGCTCCTGGGAAAATGGCGATGTCAATTCTCCCTCTCCGGAAGGGCTTTTCCGTAATATTTTGTACGGCAATCAGTTCTTCGCCGATGAATTTGGCAATGACAAACGCAGCAAGGATATTTATCTGCCCGACTGCTTCGGATTTGGCAAGGCACTTCCCTCTATTATGGTGCATTCCAATCTCCTTGGCTTCTCTACCCAGAAGCTGTACACCGCCAGCTGGGGCTGTAGCGTGGATAAACCCTACGACGTAGGACGTTGGACAGGCCCGGACGGCAAGACTGCATTGGCTTCTGTTGTCAACACCGACTACAACTATCAGACGCCTTCTGATGTTCGGTCTGCCATGGCCAGCCGACTTGCTACCAATAAGAACAACGGGTGGAACGGCGTTACCTTCTATCACGGCATCGGCGACTGCGGCGGCGGTCCCACCGCCAGTTCAGTACGTAACCTGATGAACGCCATCGCCCAGAATGATCAGAACGCCGTCAAGGTTATTTCGGCCTCCACCGACCAGTGGGCCAGAGACATCACTCCGGAAGAAAAAGCCGCCTTGCCCAACTATGACGGCGAATTCCTGATGAGTGAACACGGTACTGGTACTTATACCGCCCGCGCCATCGGCCACCGTTGGAACAGCCGTAACGAACTTTTGGGCACTAACGCGGAAGCGGCCGCAGTGGCAGCCACTTGGCTGGGCACTCAAGAGTATCCTATGGATGCTTTGACCACTGCATGGAAACGGGTCATTACCCATCAGTTCCACGACGACATCACCGGTACCAGCGTAGCGGCCGTTTATTTGCGCAGCTGGAACGATTATATGCTGTCCCTCAACCAGTTTGGCAATGAATATGAAAACGCCATTGGGGGCGTGGCGTCCGTCATGGACACCAGCAAAGCCCAGGGCGTAGCATTGGTGGTCAACAATCCCGTGGCCATCGACCGCCAGGATGTGGTAACAGCCAGCGTCACCATGCCGGAAGAATGTGAATTCATCCGTGTGTACGACGACCAGGGCAACGAAGTAGCCTCCCAGATTCTTAGCAGGGATGGGAACACCTTGGAGATCGCCTTTGAAGCCGATGTGAAATCCATGGGATACCGTGTATACGATGTCCGTAAAGCCGATGCCGCCAGTGAAGTGGCCAGCTCTTTGAAGGTCACTGCCAACAGCCTGGAGAATGAAAAATACACCGTCTCCATCGACGAAAACGGCGACATCAGCAGCATCTTTGATAAAGAGCTTCAGAAAGAATTGCTTGCAGAACCTATCCGCATGGGTATGTTTAACGATACCCCGGGAACTTGGCAGGCGTGGGAACTGACGCTCAGCAATTACTGGAACAAGGATCCTCACACCTATGTGGCCGATACGGCGGCAAAGATGGAAGTGGTGGAGAATGGTCCGGCGCGCGTGGCCATCAAAGTCACCCGCCAGTTTAAGAATTCCACTTACGAACAGACCATCAGCCTGGAAAACGGCGGTTCGACCGTAGACGTTCAAAACTGGATTGATTGGGATGAACGTTCCACCTTCCTCAAGAGCGAATTTAATTTGACCTGTGGCAACACCAACGCCACCTATGACCTAGGCTTGGGCGCCATCGAACGTCCCAACAACACCAGCCGTCTGGCGGAGGTCCCTGCTCAGAAATGGGCCGATATCACTGCCGAGGACGGCAGCTACGGCGTATCGATCCTCAGCGACAGCAAAAACGGATGGGATAAGCCGTATGACAATACCTTGCGCCTGACCTTGATCCATACGCCCCATAAGGATCATCCTTGGGACGGCGACCACGGCATGAATTTGCTGGATGTAGGCGAGAACGTATTTGGCTTCTCCATCTATGGCCACAGCGGAACCGTGGGAGAAGGCAATACCCAGCAAGAAGCTCAATTCTTCACCCAGCCGATGACGGCATATCAGACCGTCCAGCATGAGGGCAATTTGGGTTCCGATTATTCCTTTGCCAGCGTCAGCAACGACGATATCATCGTCCGTACCATTAAAGCCGGCGAAGTGGGCGAAGGCCTTGAAAACAAAGGCGATGAGATCATCGTCCGTTTCAACGAAGGAGCCAACAAGGCCGCTTCTGATGTAGAATTCACCATTGGTGACGGCATTGAATCGGTTCGTCCGGTATTTGCTTCCGAAGAGAATCTGACCGAGGAAGCCTTGGCTGAAACCAGTGCATATCGTCTGGAAGACGGCAAACTCATCTTTGACATGACCCCTTATGAAGTGCGTACCTTTGCTATCAAATTGAAAGATCCCACCATTAAGGGAGAAAAAGCCGATTCCGCATCGGTAGTCCTGCCGTATGATACCGACGCCATCTCCTCCAATGCCAACAAAGATGACGCCGACTTGACCGTCAATCAGGATGCATTCCCCAGTGAACTGCTTCCTGGTACCATCACAGCCGCCGGTGTGGACTTTGTCCTGGGCAGTGAGGAGGACGGCCAAAAGAATGCCGTCAAGGCCAGAGGCCAGACCATCGATCTGCCTAAGGGTGATTACAATACCCTTTATCTCCTGGCCTTCTCCACCAACAACGACCGCGAAGCCACCTTCCAGGTTGGCGACAGCGCTCAGACCATCAGCATCGCCGACTACGCTGAAAACGTTGGTGAATGGAACTATGTGACCAACATGATCCCCGAACGCAATGGCTACGTCAAGGAAGACGATGTTGCTTTTGTATCCACCCACCGTCACTATCGCGATACCGATAAGATTGCAGCCAACACCTATATGTTCAAATATGCTTTGAACATTCCGGAAGGCGCTACCACCGTCATCTTGCCCGATGATGAAGATATTGTCATTATGGCTGCTACCGTTGCCAATGAGAGCGCGCCTGGTAAGGTCGTCACAGAGCTTTACGATTCCAGAGAACGCAACGATGACCGCGGCGAGATCAGCGCTTATAAGGGCGGCGCCACCGGGTTTGAATCCACGGATCCCGCTCCTGAGAGCAATATCAACCAGTGGTCCAGCAACGTAGAACAGGTTAGCCTTGGATCCTCTTACGGCGGCCGTGATGGCGGAAATGCCTTTAAGATGAGCGGTAAAATCCGTCAAGGTTCCGGCGCTGCAAACGATACCAGTGCTCCCACTTTGGAAGGTTACATTTATTACAACACTGCAATTCCTGTTGAGGAAGATACCTTTGTCAGCTATTGGATGAAGGTCGATGATGGTTGCAACAATCATGTAAACCTCGACCTGAACTTTGCCGACGGTTTACCCTTAAGCGAACGTCCTGACGCAGTGGATCAAAACGGCATCTCCATGAGTCCGGCAGCAGAACGTCCCGGTAAAGCTGGCGAATGGGTATTTGTCACCTGTGATATCGGCAAGTTTGCCGCTGGAAATACCATCACAGACATTTTGTTTAGCTATCAGGATCATGACCGTGAAACCTCCAGCAGTTCCTATGGAGGAGATTCTTTGTATTTCACCGCTTACATTGATGATCTCTTCATCGGAAGCGCGGGTTATATGAAGGACCTGTTGAATGAGAAGATTGAAGAGGCCTCTGCAATCGAAGGCGATCTGTATACTCCGGAATCCTTCGCCGCTTTGCAGGAAGCCATCGAAAATGCCCAGGCTGTTGTGGACAATCCTGATGCAAGTATTGACGCTATCAACACTGCTTCTACCGCCCTTGCAGAGGCAGTTGAAGCATTGGTCAGCAACGGTAAGGCCGAGCTGGATGCCGCTTTGACCGAGGCAAAGGCCATCAAGGGCGAAGACTACACCGAGGAATCCTTTGCTGTTTTGACCTCCGCAATCGAGGCCGGCCAAGCTGTTTATGACAACCCCGATGCTAATAAAGAACAGCGAGATAAGGCTACTGCTGATATCAAAGCTGCTATCCAGGCACTGGAGAGTAACGCCACACGTAAACCCTTTGAGAAGATCGAAGCTGAGTCCTACAACGCCAACTTCTCCGAAGGTAATGTAAGGGTAGGGAATAGTTCCAGCGCCAGTGGCGGCCAGTATATTTCGGGCGATTACTACGGCGATAGCACCGCGGCCTTCCGCCGTATTGACTTTACCGATACCAACGGCGCTTCCGGCATTACCATCGGCTATCAACAGTCTTGGGGTAGCGGTACACTCGAGATCCGCACCGGTTCTCCCACCGGCCCTGTAGTGGCAACCCTGAGCCTGCCCAGCACTGGATATTATGAGTACGGTGAGGAAACCTTTGATTTGGATTCCGTCATCCCGGCTGAATTGACAAACATCTATGTAGTGCTGAAATCCTATTCTCTCTATCTCGACTACATTCAGTTTGTGGAAGCTGAGGATCCCAACGGTCCTCCCACCGACAAGAACATCCAGGATCTGAAGGACGCTTTGGCTGAAGCTGCTACTAAGGATGCAAAGTACTATACTGAGGAATCCTTTGCGGCATTGACTGAAGCTGTGGAAGCCGGTAAAGCTGTCCAGGCTGACCCCGATGCTACTTGCGGCCAATACAACATCGCTATTGCCGATCTTAAGGAAGCTCTCAGCAACTTGGTTGACAATGGTGTTAAGGGCTTGACCGAAGCAGTGGAAGCTGCCAAGGGTTACAATAATGACGACAACAAGTACACCGAGGAATCCTTTAAAGCATTGACCGATGCTCTGGCCGTTGGTGAAGCTATCCTGGCCAAGGAAGACGCCACCAAGGAAGAGCGTGACAACGCCGCCTCCGCCATCAGCGATGCAATAGATGGATTGAAAGAGCTCCGCGACGCTTACACCAAGATCGAAGCCGAGACCTACGATGAAGATTATGACATTGTAAACGACGGTTCCAACATTGGCGGCGTGCAGCCTGGCGATTGGGTTGGATACCATACCGTTGATTTTGGCAAGGTTGGTGCCGATGAATTCATCATGTACTATTCCGCTGAAAACGGCGGCGATGGCAATCGTACTGTTGATATCTGGATCGATGGCCATAACGAAGCCACCGGCGGTACTAAGATCGGTACCATTACCGTAAGACAGACCGGCGGCTGGGGTAATTACCAGGAAGCCAGCGGCAGCTTGGATATTATCCCCACGGGTGTACATACTGTTTACCTGACATTCTCCGGCAACTACAGCTATGTTGTCAACGTCGACTGGTTCCAGTTCACAGAAGCGGAAGCCGATGTCCCCACCGAGGAAGATTTGGCCGCTCTGAAGGATGCCATCACAGAAGCCGAGTCCTACGATGCTAAGAATTACACCGAAGACTCCTTCGCTGCTTTGACCGCTGCTGTCGATGCCGCTAAAGCCCTTGTGGATAACTCTGAAGCTACCAAGACCCAGGTCGTGGAAGCT
>CAJFOZ010000013.1 GCA_904397895.1 uncultured Clostridia bacterium | reverse complement strand
GTGCAACTGAATATCCGCCTTACCGAATCGGAGAACAAGCGCTTAAAACAGCACAGCCGCAAGTCGGGGCTGACTGCTTCCGCTTATGTGCGACTACTGATCAACGACTTCCGGCCCAAGGAAACACCGCCGATTGACTATCATAAATTGATGAACAGCCTGTACGAACTAAACGCCAAGCTGCCCCAATCTGCTTTGGAACGAGCGGAGCTGCAACAGTTTATCCTGCAATTACAAGCCGCCGTCACACTGCCCTAATCTGTCAAATCTGAGGAAGGCATAAAGTAAAATTGGCAAAGTGGAGGGCTTCGGCTCTCCGCTTTGCTTTTAGGAGGGAAAATCTATGGCAGTCACGAAAATTTGGAACATCAAAGACAGCATCGTGCGGGTGGTGGATTATGCCATGAATCCGGAAAAGACTGTGAATGATACGGTTTTGCAGCATGACCTCACGCAGGTGCTAGACTATGCGGAGAATGCCGATAAAACCGATCATTTCTGCTATGTAACGGGAATCAACTGTATTCCTGAAATGGCGGCGGAGCAGATGACCATGACGAAGCTGCGCTTTGGGAAAACAGGCGGTAACGTGGCTTTTCATGCTTACCAGAGTTTTCGGCCCGGCGAGGTCACGGCGGATCAGTGCCACCAAATCGGCGTAGAACTGGCCCAGAAGCTATGGGGGAGCCGGTTCGAGGTGATCGTGGCGACTCATCTGAACACCGGTTGTCTGCATAACCACTTCGTGCTCAACTCCGTCTCCTTCCTGGATGGCAAGCGCTACAACGACTGCAAAACCACTTATCGAGAATTTCGCCGCCTGTCAGACGAGATCTGCCGGGAATACGGGCTATCCGTCGTTGAAAACCCGCAGAAAAGTAAAACACCCCGCGACCTGTATCTGGCGGAAAAGGCCGGACTGCCCACCCGGTATAACCTCATGCGGCAGGACATCGACAACGCCCTCAGCCGTTCCTTTACCGAGCGGTTTTTCTATCAGGAGCTTCAGCGTATGGGATATCTGGTACGCTATGATTCCAAACGGAAGTACAACACCCTGCAAATCCCCGGTACCAAACACCCGACGCGCTTTAAAACGCTGGGGGAGGATTACACCGGAGAGGCCATCCGCCGACGTATTTTACAAAACCGAACGCCCAGCCGTCCGTTATCCCCGTCGCCTAAAATGCGTCCGTTTATTAGCAAGAATAGTTTTCGGGGACTGTATCTCCATTACTGCCATCTGCTGGGTATTATCCGTAAAAATCCCCACCCGCACTACAGCGCCGCCCTCCGTGCCGAAGTCCGCAAGGCGGAGGAATACTCCGAACAGGCAAGGCTGCTCTGCCGTGAGCAGATCGATACGGCAGAGCAGTTGCTCAGTTTTATTGAGAAAACGCAGGAGAAGATTCCTGCCCTAGTCGAAGAGCGGGAACAATTGTATAAGCAGATCAGCCGATGCGAGGATAACAACCAGTTACCAGGATTGATACAACATCGGGATGCACTGACAGAGGCAATCGGCAAGCTGCGGAAGGATTTGAAGAACGCTAAATTGGTGATGGAGAGAAATGAAAAACTCGTGGATCAAACAAACGAGCAAGAACAAAACAAAAAATTTTCAAGAAACAAAATTCGTTATTAACTATTAGACCGTATAGCCATCATATCAAATAAGCCTGAGAAAAGAACTTGGCGGTCAACGTAATCCATTGCCTTATCTTTTCATAGTCACACTTACTCCACCAAAACTCCACCTTTGTATGTTACACTATCCTTGGAGGTGCAACCAATGCCGAAAACCATTTTAGTCATTGAGGATGAAGGATCCATTCGAAATATTATCAAAGCGTTCCTGGAAGATGCCGGATATACGGTAATTCTGGCTGCTGATGGCCTGGAAGGGATGGAACAATTCCGCAAGTACAGGCCCGATCTGGTACTCTTAGATTTGATGCTCCCGAAGACTGACGGGTTTGCCGTGTGTGAAATTCTGCGGAAAGAGAGCCACGTTCCGATTATCATGCTGACTGCTCTGGATGATGATGCCAGCCAGATGAAGGGATTCGATGCCCTAGCGGATGACTACATCACCAAGCCCTTTTCCATGCCCGTTGTGATGAAGCACATTGAGGCGGTTCTGCGCCGGGCAGAACAGGGCGTCGCGGCTGAAAGCAATGTGATCCGTTACAAAGAGATCACCCTGGACACGGACTGCTTTACTGTTCTGGTGGGTGGTGAACGCATATCCTTGACCACCAGGGAATTTGAGATTTTGAAGCTTCTTTTGGAAAATCAAGACCGGGTTGTTACACGGGAAAAACTACTGGACGATGTTTGGGGGTATGACTATTTTGGAGACGAGAAGATTGTAAATACCCATATCAAAAATATTCGCAAAAAGTTGGGCGTCGACTGCATTGAAACGATCCGAGGGGTGGGATATAAAATTGCGAAGGAAAATTAGCGGGAGCATCCAGGCCAAGACCTTTCTCAGTATGTTGGCGCTGCTGGTGGCCTGCTGTATCATTATTTACGGCATGGTAATGATCTTCCTGCCAAGGAATTATCATACCGAGCTGGAGGGTCAGGTCACTTCCGACTTTTATGACCTGGTGGAAACACTGGAGCGAAATGGCTGGGAAGCCAGTTCCGAAAGCTTACTAGAATTCTCCATGGCGAACAACGCCTCGGTAGAAATCAACGATGAGGATGGAAACAGCCTGTTCTCCGTAAATTTTGCCGATATGGAGAAGATGGATTCTTCCGCTCCTTCTATGAGCTGCTCCGCGACTTTCCAGCAAAGCGGGCAAATCTACCACCTGTTTGCCAATGCTGCTCTGGTTGCGGTGGCCCAGTCCTATGACATCCTGCTGAAACTCATCCCGCTCATTGCCTCTGTGATTCTACTTATCTCTATCATTGGTGCCATCCTCTGTTCGCGGTACTACTCAAAACCGCTAGTCAATATCAGCAATGTGGCGAAGCGGATGACCACCCTAGACATGACCTGGAAGTGCGATGTCAACCGGAAGGACGAGATCGGTGTTCTGGCGGCCAGCCTGAATGAAATGTCCCAGCGGCTCCGCAACGCCCTGGACGGCCTGCAATCCGCCAATGAGCAGTTACAGCAGGATATTGAACGGGAGCGGGAGCAGGAAAAGCAGCGAATCGACTTCTTTACTTCTGTATCTCACGAACTGAAAACCCCAATCGCCATTATCAAAGGGGAACTGGAGGGCATGATTTACCAGGCGGGCGAATATAAGGATAGAGACTTGTATCTGCGTCATTGCCTAAAAACCACCAACGATATGGAGAGAATCGTGAAGGAGATCCTCATGGCAGCTCGCATGGGCGGCAGCGATTTTCAGCTTGCGCGCTCTGACCTGGATATCAGCCAGATGGTCCAGAAAGCCTGCCGGCAGGTTATGGGCCGGATAGAGGACAAGGAGATGGAACTGCGCCTAGATATCCAACCGGATATCCATTATGAGGGCGACGGCCGGCTGTTAGAAAAGGTGTTCTCCAACGTCATCGGCAATGCGGTAGCTTACTCGCCAATGGAGTCCACCGTTACCGTTTCTTTGCAAGATGGTGTATTCTCTGTGGAAAACTCCGGCGTTCACATTGCCAAGGAAGATTTGAAGCAGATCTTTACGCCTTTCTACCGGGTGGACAAATCCCGGAACCGCAACAGCGGCGGCAGCGGCCTGGGGCTGTATATCGTAAAGACCATCCTGGACCATCATGGGATTGCCTACACCATGGAGAACACGGAGGATGGAGTACGGTTTACGGCGGTGTTCCGGTAGGGTAAAAGAAGGCTATATAATACCAACCGAATGTATCTTGACAAGGAAGCCTCTATCCGATATAATAAATACATACTAATCGTATGTTAAGGGAAGGAGGAGGTTATGTGGCACGGAACAAATACCCGGAAGTGACTGTGGAAAAAATTCTTGATGTGGCGCAGCGGTTATTTTTAGAAAAAGGATATGATAACACCACCATTCAAGATATTGTCGATCATTTGGATGGTTTATCTAAAGGCGCCGTCTATCATCATTTCAAATCAAAAGAAGAAATTATGGATGCAGTGGGCGACCGGATGTTTTCTGCAAATAATCCCTTTGAGAAAGTT
>CAJFOZ010000012.1 GCA_904397895.1 uncultured Clostridia bacterium | reverse complement strand
TTGAGTTCCGGACGGTTCATGGAACCGAGGCTGTAGAAAATCCCCACCATGGGGGCCTTCACTTCATAAAATTCCTCTTTGGGCTTCTCCTCTTCCTCCGGCTGATCGGAGACTGCCACCGCCTGAGCGGTATGTACCTCCACCGGCACATTGACCACCGGCGCCGGCACGCTGACGCTTTCCGGACGTCCTGCCGGAACCACTCCACCGCCGTTTTCCAACTTGATGCGCGTACCGTTTTCCTCTACCTCAAGCGATGCTAAACTTGAAGTAGTCACCATGTTGATCAGCTGCGCTACTAACTGCAAATCCACTGGATCAAACCCCCTTTTTCTATGATCAGATCAAATCGATCCTTCTCACTGCTCTAGTCACAACTTTTCAAAAATAATACAAAATGTATTATTTCGATTTTTTAATACATGATATAAATTTCTTCTCATGCATTTTATGTCGATTTCTAGTATAAAACATAGTGAATTATACAATCCGGAATATCATTCGCTCCATTTTTTCAAAACAATGGCGCCGTTGTGTCCGCCAAAGCCCAGGGAATTAGAAAGGGCATAGGTCAGCTCCGCCTCCCGGCCTTCATTGGGGACATAGTCCAAATCCAGCTCCTCATCGGGCGTCTGGTAGTTAATGGTGGGAGGGATGAACCCCTCTTGCAACGCCTTCACACACACGATGGCTTCCACTGCTCCCGCGGCGCCCAACATGTGTCCAGTCATGGACTTGGTGGAGCTGATGGGAACGTGTTTTGCCTCGTCGCCCAAGGCCCTCTTAATGGCGATGGTCTCATACAGGTCGTTGAGAGGCGTGGCCGTACCGTGGGCGTTGATATAAGACAAATCCTTGGGGCCGATGCCGGCCTCCTCCATGGCCATGGTCATGGCCAACGCGTCGCCCTCTCCCTGGGGATCGGGGGCGGTGATGTGATGGGCGTCGCAGGTGGAGCCGTACCCCACCACTTCGGCGTAAATATGAGCGCCTCTGGCTTTGGCGTGCTCCAATTCCTCCAGCATCAACATGCCAGCCCCCTCGCCCATGACAAATCCATCCCGCTCCTTGTCAAAAGGAATGGAAGCGCGGTTTGGATCCTCCTTGGTGGACAAAGCGGTCATGTTGGTAAAGCCCGCGATGCCCAACGGCGTGATGGTGGCCTCGGCCGATCCCGCAAAGATGGCGTCGGCCCGGCCGTCCCGGATCATGTAATAGGCCTCGCCGATGCAATGGGTGCCGGTGGCGCAAGCGGTGACAAGGGAGTGGCACAGTCCTTTGGCCCCAAAGCGGATGGCGATGTTGCCGCCCAAAAGGTTGCCGATAATCATGGGGATGAGCAGGGGGCTGACCCGGCGGGATCCCCGTTCCAACAATTTTGTCTGCTCCTTCTCAATGGTAGAAAGTCCGCCGATGCCCGAACCGGTCATAACGGCCAGGCGATGGGGATCGATGTGGCCTTCCAGGCCGCTGTCCTGATAAGCTTCTATGGCAGCCACCATGCCCAGCTGGCAAAAGCGGTCCATGCGGCGCTCTTCTTTTTTATCCATGAAGTCGCTTAACGTGAAGTCCTTGACTTCAGCGGCCAGCTTTACTTTAAAATCCGTGGTGTCAAAATGGGTGATGGGGCCAATGCCGTTTTTCCCTTCCTTAATCCCTTCCCAGAAGGCGGGGACATTGTTGCCCAGGGGGGTGACGGCTCCCATACCGGTGATAACAACCCTGCGATTCATATTGTACCTCCACAACTCCCGCTGGGTGATGCACCCCGCTGGGATCCATAAACTAAATGCATTTGAAAAGATGACTCACCCGCCGCAGGCCGTTTCTCCGGGCCCGCCGGCGAGAAAAACGGGACGTTTGCCCCCATTAGATGCTCATGCAGCCGTCCACGCCGATGACCTGGCCGGAGATATAGGACCCGGCATCGGAGGCCAAAAACACCATCAGGCGGGCCACATCCTCCGCCTTGCCCAAACGGCGCAGGCTGATGTGGCTGTTGAGCTCGGCCTTGACCTTATCGCTGAGCACGTCGGTCATGGCCGTCTCGATAAAGCCGGGGGCGATGGCGTTACAAGTGATGTTGCGCGAACCCAATTCCTTGGCCACCGTCTTGGTCAGGCCGATGACGCCCGCCTTGGAGGCCGAGTAGTTGGCCTGGCCGGCATTGCCCGCCACGCCGACGATGGAGGCCACGTTGATGATGCGGCCGCTGCGCTGGCGGGTCATGATGGGGGCGGCGTGACGGATAAAGTTAAAGGCGCCCTTCAGGTTGACGCCGATGACGCTGTCAAAGTCCTGCTCCTTCATGCGCATGACCAAACCGTCTTTGGTGATGCCGGCGTTGTTGATGACGACGTCCAGGGAACCAAACTTCTCATGAGCCGTTTTGACCGCCTGCTCCACCGCGCCAAAATCGGCCACGTTGCAGGCGATGTACTCCACCTGGGCGCCGGTCTCGGCGATTTTATCCTTGGCGGCCCGGGTGCGTTCGCCCCAGTCCAGATCCACCAAAGCCAATTTTGCGCCCTCCTTGGCAAAGGCCAAAGCGGCCGCGCTGCCGATGCCGCCCGACGCGCCTGTGATCAGCACGCATTTCCCTGTAAGACCCAATTCCATTTACAATACCTCCCGAACCGCTTGCAGGCTTTGAGCGTCCTCTGCGCCATAAAGCGCCGCTTGCGGGATTGTCTTTTTAATAAGGCCCCGGAGCACCTTGCCCGGGCCCAGTTCCACAAAGGCTTCCACGCCGTCGTCCGCCATGTTGCGCACCGTCTGTTCCCACAGAACCGGACTCATCACCTGACGGCGAATGAGATCTCCCATCTCCTCTTCGTCCATCGGACGGGCCGTCACGTTGGAATAAAGGGGACAAGTGGGAGCCTTTAATGCCATTTGATCCAAATATTCTTCAATTTTTTCCGCCACCGGCGCCATCATCGGGCTGTGGAAGGGTCCCCCCACCTTGAGGGGGATGCACTTGAGCCGATAGCTTCGGGCCAATTCGGCCAGGCGCTGCCCCGCTTCTTTGTCGTAGGACACCACCGTCTGCCCGGGGCAATTGTAGTTGACGGGAAGGCACATGCCGTCCCCCGCCGCCTCTTTGCAGCATTGTTCCACCGCATCCAGTTTGCCCAGCATGGCGGCCATGCCGCCGTTGCCGCCGCCGGCTTCCTGCATCCACTGGCCCCTCAGGCGGACCAGTTCCAGTCCCTGTTCAAAGGAAAATACACCCGCCGCCGTCAAAGCCGCGTATTCGCCTAAACTGAACCCCGCCATGACAAACTGGGTATTTCCTTCATATCCGTCGGTCAGCGCCGCGTAGGCGGCCACTTCCGCGGTATAAATACAAGGCTGGGTCATATCGGTGCGGTTTAAAAGTTCCTCCGGCCCCTCAAAGCAAGCCTGTTTGACGTCCTCTCCCGCCAGGTCGAAGATGCGGCGTGCCGCTTCGGAACTGTCGTACAGTTCCTTGCCCATTCCCACAAACTGGGCGCCCTGACCGGCGTATACCAGCGCTACCTTCATCGGATTTGCCCTCCCTTTACAGCAACGTCCCGGCCTGCTTTAACAAGGCCGACGCTTGGGAAAACAGCTCCTCGATGATCTGGGCCACCGGCTTGATGTCCTTGACCAGCCCCGCGATCTGACCGGCCATAAAGGAACCGTTTTTCACGTCTCCCTCTCGGGCGGCGCGGCGCAGGGATCCCGACATCATTTCCTCCAATTTGTCGGCATCGGTGCCGTCCTTCTCGGCGGCCAAAATCTCCCGCACAAAGGCGTTTTTCAGTTGGCGCACCGGATGGCCGCCTACCCGGCCGGTGACGGCGGTGTCGATATCCTTGGCCTTGAGCACCATCTCCTTGTATTCCGGGGCGATGGTGCATTCCTCCGACGCCAAAAACCGGGTTCCCACCTGGACGCCTTCGGCCCCCAGCAGGAAGGCCGCCGCTACGCCGCGGCCGTCGGCGATGCCGCCGGCTGCCAGCACCGGGATGTTCACCGCGTCCACCACCTGGGGCACCAGCGTCATGGTGGTCAGCTCGCCGATGTGGCCGCCGGCCTCGCACCCTTCGGCCACCAAAGCGTCGGCGCCCATGCGCTCCATGCGCTTTGCCTGGGCGACGCTGGCGATGACCGGGACAATCTTAATGCCGGCCTCTTTCCAGGCGGGCATATACTTGGCCGGGGTGCCGGCGCCGGTGGTCACCACCTGGACGCCTTCCTCCACCACGATCTTGGCCACCTCTTCCACGCTGGGGCTCATCATCATGATGTTGACCCCAAAGGGCTTATCGGTCAAGGTCTTGGCCCGGCGGATCTCCTGCCGCACCACGTCGGCCGGCGCATTGGCCGCCGCGATGAGACCCAGGCCGCCGGCGTTGGATACCGCCGCCGCCAAGGTGCTGTCGGCCACCCAGGCCATGCCGCCCTGGATCAAGGGGTATTTGCAACCAAGCAATTGTGTAACTCTCGAGTGATCCATCATGAGATGCCTCCCTATCAACGCCGCGATGTTTTGGATCCCGCTCAATGGAAACGGGACGGAAATCGCTTCTTTATTTTCATCTTATCATTCTTTATGGTTAACCCGCGGGGAGGCCGTAAGGTCCCCTCACAGGCTTATAAAACGCAGTGGAGCTGGCCGCCGGACCTTGGCCGGGCGATGCACCGGGCCAGGATCCCACCACCAGCTTTGTCATACGGGAATTTAAGCGTTTTTCTGCTGCTCTTCGATGTAGTTCATCAGCTCGCCCACCGTCTTCAGGCCGGCGTCGTCGGCTACGGAGATGCCAAATTCATCTTCAATATCCATGATGATCTGCATCATGTCCAAGGAATCCAGGCCGATTTCCTCAAAGGTGGTGTCGGCAGTGATTTCACCGTCGTAAGAAGCGTTGTTTTGCAGAATTTCCTTGATTTTTTCCAGCATAACTCAATCTCTCCACTCTATTAATATTGCTCCGGAAGATAACCCTCCGCCAAAGCCAACTAAAAGTACCAGGTCCCCATCGTGCAGATTACCGCTGCGATTCAATTCATCCAGGGCCATGGGGACGCTGGCTGCGGACGTATTGCCTGTATGGTCCAAGTTGACAAAAAACTTGGACTTATCAACACCCATTCGCTGGGCGGTAAAATCAATAATACGCTGGTTTGCCTGGTGTGGCACAAACCATGTCACGTCATCCAGGGACTTCCCGGCCTTTTCCAGTACCTCCCGGATAGAACGGCACATGGCTGTCACGGCGAATTTAAATACCGGCTGCCCCTTCATGATGATCTTATCCCTGCCGTCATCCAGCTCGTAAAATGGCGTCTTGACCGGGGCGGCACTGCATACCAGCACCTCATTCGCATCATTTTCCCCATCCAGTACGGAACTCAAGATTCCAGGCTTCTCACCCCGGCGCAGGACAGCTGCTCCCGCACCGTCGCCAAACAGCACGCAAGTGGATCGGTCGGTCCAGTCGGTCACCCGGCTAAGCACGTCCACTCCCACCACCAAAGCGGTATCGATGCCCATCTGCTCCATCAAAGCCTGGGCGGTGGCGACTCCTAAGATAAAACCAGTGCAAGCGCCGTTGATATCAAAAGCCGGGATATGGTTCATACCCAGCCTCTCCCGCAGACAAGCGGCCAGACACGGAACCTTTACGTTAGACGTAAACGTCGCCGCAATGACAAGGCCGATATCCTCCGCCTTGACGGCCGATTGCTGGAGAGCCTGGCGGGATGCTTCCTCTGCCAAATCCAGAGTCGTTTCCTCTGAGCATACGTGGCGGGAGACAATCCCGGTTCGCTCCCGAATCCATTGATCATTGGTGTCCACCATGGTAGACAGTTCATCATTTGTCACTTCGCGCACCGGCAGGCAATGGCCTGTCGCTTCGACATATACCGGCATGGGTCAAGCCTCCACATATTTATTCTCAAAAAGTTGGGATAACCATCATCCTAGCAAAAAGTAGTTTGATTATCAAAGCAAATCATTTCATGGGTAGTATTATAATCGATCCCATCAGCCCTGTCAATGAGATTTGGCCCGCCGAAGCGGGCCATTGTACCTTTTTTGTCAGATTTTTCATGCTGTTGTTCCACAATCCGACTGTTTCAATCAAAATGTTCAAAATAGTCGGTTCTGTAGGTCCCTCACCATCCGGATATACTGCTGGCGGCACTGGCCTTCCTTCCCCTCCTCAATGAGTTTAAGGCATCGGGAAAGGGGGCCTTCCCACAGTTCTCGGCTGATTTTATCGCATTGGCCGCTCTGTTTCATCCGCTCCACCAACATGGGAGCCAATACATAATATTCATTGATAAGTTCTACGCCGTCGGCCTGTTTAGATAGCCATCCGTCCCGGAATCTTCGGAAGGTATTGAGTTCATAGCAGTCGTCGGGACGTCCTAGGGTATCGCACACCGCTGTGGTGATAAAACACCAACGGCGGCTGTTGAATCCACCGGCCAGCTGTTCGTAAGAGGATTTCCCCAGCTTGCGTTTGGGATGCTCCTTATTCCATAGTTCGATCACACGGTCGGCCGCCTGGTCGCTCCATGGCCGGCCGATTTTAACCAGCGCCGGTACCGTATAGCACACCAGAAGCATGGCATAATCATTGGTAGCCCGTTCTTTATCCCCCTGTTGTTGGGAACGGCGGTAACAACCCATGATCCTGGCCATAAAACGGTCGGCATAGAGGGAGCCAAGCTGATGGTTTTCCGGCATACGGTCTTCCAGGACATTGATATATTGTACCGATTCTTGCAGGCGATTGACATACTGCTCAAACAGTTCCGGATAATCCTTCCTTTTAAACCCTTTGGCGGTGCCATCCCCTTGGATCAAATATCCTTCCAATAGGCGTTCCGCCTGATCCAACGTGGCATTTACATCACCCACCTTGTCCTGATCCTTCTGAAAGGCCAGGGCAATGGCATCGGAAGCCGAGATGGGCTCGCCGCAAAACATACAGCGCACGGTTCCCCGTTCATCTGGAACCTGTATTTCTCTTCCACATTCTGGGCACACGCCCGGATAGAACTCCATATACAACGCTCCTTTTTTACAATCCTAAGGCGTGTTTCTCCCGCCTGTCCTTGTTATTTCAACCGCGCCGCTTGCTTGTGCACTTTACGGCCTAACCGGGGCGCAGTTCATGCACAATAAAAGAAGGATACGATAACTGCCGTCAACACATCGGCTACCGTGCCGGATAAAAAGCATCCTTTCCGGGATAAAAATCCGGCAGAATTAAAAACCCGTGAAGTAAAGGCCATCGCCGATGTGTAAACCTGTCTCATTATTATAAAGGCAATTCTCCAACATAGCAACCTCTGAACGCAGGGCAAATTGTAGCACCATTCCTGTTACCGGCGGCGTTCTTAAAAGATTGCCATTTGATTGAGGCCTTCCACAGCAATTCCCTGTGGGATGATTTCAATGCTGTTTTGGGCTTGATTTTTCTAAATATGCCCTTATTTTCATGTTAGCTGTCAATAAGCAGTTTCCCTTGACGAAATAAAGAATGTCTGTTATAATCATCCCGGTACGGCTTTTTATGGCCGTTTTTTATCCTTGCTCCCATTAACTAGGTGGGGGCCTTATGTCCAAAAGGAGGTGCACAATAGTATGGCAGACATCAAAGCAAAGTATGAAACCATCTTGGTCATTTCCACCACTCTCGGTGAGGAAGGCGTCAAGGCGATGGTGGAGAAATTCCGCGCCCGCATCGAGCGGCACGCCACTCTCGAAGGTTACGACGAATGGGGCAAACGCCGCCTGGCTTATCCCATCAACGACGAGACCGAAGGCTACTATGTCCTTTACAATTTCGAGAGCTCGCCTGAATTCCCCGCTGAGCTGGACCGTATCTGCAAGATTACCGATGGTATCCTGCGTTCCCTCATTGTGAAGAAAGACGCGTAAGGGAAGGTGTAAGCATGCTCAATACAGCTATTTTAATGGGTCGTCTCACAGCCGACCCTGAGCTTCGCCATACCACCAGCAGTATCCCTGTCGTCCGCTTCACTTTGGCGGTCGACCGCTCCTATGTCCCCCAGGGCGGCGAGCGGCAGACCGATTTTATCGACGTTGTGGCTTGGCGCAAAACAGCCGAGTTTGTCTCGCGTTATTTCCGCAAAGGTATGCTGGTAGCGGTGCAGGGGTCCATTCAGACCCGCAGCTATACCGACAATCAGAATATTCGCCGCAAGGCCTTTGAAGTTGTGGCGGACAACGTACACTTTGCAGAACCCAAGCGGGACACCAGCGCTGCTCCTATGGCTCCCATGCCTCGCCCCGATTCCCAGTCCCCCGCCCCGGCAGCTTTTGCTAGCGGCGATCCCGGCGACTTCCAGGAAATCGACGACGACGATTTGCCCTTTTAAGCAGGGCAAAGTGGGACAACGGTTCCTCATTTTCTTGCACATACGCGGTATTTTGACCGCATCCACTAAACCAGATAAGGAGGTTTCACTTTATGGCATACGATAGATCCGACCGTCCCCGCGGCCGTAAAGGACGCAAGAAGGTTTGCAGCTTCTGCGTAGATCGTATTGAAAACATCGATTATAAAGATGCAGCCCGTCTGCGCCGTTTTATTTCTGAGCGCGCTAAGATCCTGCCCCGTCGTGTTACCGGCACCTGCGCGCATCATCAGCGCGAACTGACCGTCGCCATCAAACGCGCCCGTCATATCGCTCTGCTCCCCTTCATCAACGACTAAGTTGAAATTGTTGGTTTTAAAAAGCGGATTGATTTTTAAAAATCAATCCGCTTTTTTCTATCTGAGGGCCTATGAGCCTCCAACCTTATGGCTACCCTATTGAGTTAGAGGTCTTTCTATTTGTGTTCGCTCACTTTTGGGATCTCAGAGCCGGCCCCGGAAAAGCACGGCGCATTTCTTGCAGGAAGCCGTGGCTGGTATCCAGCATTGCCGACCGCTGGGCATCGCTAAGCCGGCTAAATGCTTCCTCCTCAAATTGGTACAAAGCATCCAGGATCCTCTTTGCGTACGCCTTTCCCTCTGGAGTAAAGGTGATAAAACGGCTTCGTCTATCCTGCTGGGCCTCGCTGCGCTGAATATACCCGTCTCGTTCCAGCCTATTTAAAATGCTGTTGATGGTTTGCTTGGACAAAAGCAAACTCTTACACAATACGCTAGGCGTACAGCGGTCAGGGTATTCGTTGATGGTATAGAGCACAAACAATGCATTGGAAGTCAGGCCCTGCGCCTTAGCCCACCGTTCGTAGATTTCATTTAACCCGAACCAAAATTCATAGTAGCTTTGAAGTTCGCTTTTCATTCTGTGGTTCATCAATACCCCAGCCTCCTCTTTCACTATATCGGCAGCTAAATGTTACAATTATCCATATTGTTTCATACAGCTGTCATTTCCTTTTCCAACAGAGGCTTGCACTGTGTCTCTCCGCTTCCGGCAGAGATGTTATTGACATTGATCTTTAAACACAGCCCATAGATCTGCATACTTATTGTATTCTTTTTTCTCTTCTTTGACAAGACAAGACAAACAAAATTTACAAAAATAGAAAAAATGCCGCATACTTCCGCATGCAGCATCTCAGATATTCAACACATTTTCACAACATTTTTACAGCATATGTCCTACCGCCTTACGGATACGGGGAGCTGTCAGTGCCACACATACGCACCACAATGTATCTGTCCAGACAAAAGGAACCACACAAGCCATCAATGCATTCCCCACGCTAGATGCTTCTCCCAGATACAAGCTCTTGACAGCCAGGAAATAAATGGTACCCACCAGATACAGCAGCAGAAGCCCTAAGAAGGCCGCCAAAAAGGCCTGCCAAAATTTCATCCTCCCTCGTTTGGCAAACAACCGGTCGCTTATCAGCCCACACACCAAAGCTGTAGCGATGAATCCCACAACATACCCGAAGGTTAAGTGGAAAATATAGCCAAATCCGCCGCCATCGGCAAACACTGGCAATCCCACTAGCCCCATGGCCAAGTATACGATCTGTACGATCACGCCCCGTTTGGCCCCCAACACCATGCCGCCTACACAGCAGAAAAAGAACTGCGTGGTAAAGGGGATGGGACCCAGGTTGATGCGGATCTTTCCTCCCACTGTCATCAATGCAACAAACAGCCCAATAAGAGCGATATCCACGATGCGCAACAGCTGCTTCTTGTGCGCTTGTAGGGATTGTCCCGCTTCTACCTTTTCCGCCATCATCATCTTCCTTTCATCTTTTAAATCCCTTGTATTTCCTTTATTCTAAAATAAAGCCAGCAAATTGTCAACCATTATATTTATTTAAGTTTACAATTTGCCAGCTAAAAAGGCCCGGTGGTTCCACATCGTCTTGTATCCAACGGACCTTTTTTAAGATTCTACTCGATAGACTTATCTTCCT
>CAJFOZ010000011.1 GCA_904397895.1 uncultured Clostridia bacterium | reverse complement strand
TTGTTTGGTTTTCCTTTTGGCATAAATAAAACACCCCACTTATTATTCAGTATATCATACTGTCTAACAAATGGGGTGCTGTTCAATTTGGCGCCGGGATGGGCTTTTAACTTTACAATGAGGGTTTCAAAAGATCCAACACAGAAAAGGGCCGGCATTTTTAGCCGGCCCTAAATACTTATAAGCAAAAATTTACTTGGCTTTTTTAGCCCAGGAATCTTTGAGGGCCACCGTACGGTTGAAGACAGGATGGAGATCAGTGGAATCCGGATCCTTGGTGAAATAGCCGCAGCGCATAAATTGGAAGGAATCCCCCACTTTGGCAGTGGCCAGAGAACGTTCCAACTTACAGTTTTGCAGCACCACCAGGGACTGGGGATTGAGATTCTGCTGGAAATCCTCCACACCGGTTTCATCGGAGGGGTTTTCCACGTTAAAGAGCCGGTCATACAAACGGACTTCAGCATCCACACAATTGTCGGCCGACACCCATTGAATGGTACCTTTGACCTTGCGGCCGTCGGGGGAATTGCCGCCACGGCTCTCGGGATCGTAGGTGACATGGACAGCTGTGATATTGCCGTTTTCGTCCTTGTCGACCGACGCAAATTGAACAAAGTAAGCGCCCTTGAGGCGGACTTCCTTGCCGGGCGCCAAACGGAAATATCCTTTGGGCGGTTCCTCCATAAAGTCGTCCTGGTCGATGAAAATCTCACGGGAGAAGGTGACGCTGCGGGTCCCCATCTCCTCATGGCCGGGATGGTTCTCCACCTCCAGCACCTCGGTCTTGCCCTGGGGATAATTATCCACAATGACCTTCAAGGGACGCAATACAGCCATGGCGCGGGGAGCCTCTTCGCTCAGATGATCCCGCACACAGAATTCAAGCAAGGCGTAATCCACAACGCTGCTGGCTTTGGATACCCCGATGCGGTCGCAGAATTCCCGGATGGCGGCGGGAGGATATCCACGGCGGCGCATACCGCTCAAAGTGGACATACGGGGATCGTCCCAGCCGGATACCACGCCGTTTTTGACCAGGGCAAGGCACTTGCGTTTGGAGGTCAAAGTGTAGTTTAGATTGAGGCGGGCGAATTCGATCTGACGGGGGGGATATTTGATGTCAAGTTCCCGCAAAAACCAGTCGTACAGCGGCCGGTGATCTTCAAATTCCAGAGAGCACAGGGAGTGTGTCACCCCTTCGCAGGCATCCGACAGAGGATGGGCAAAATCGTACATAGGGTAGATGCACCAAGTATCCCCTGTGCGATGATGGGACTGCTTTAGGATGCGGTAGATGACCGGGTCGCGCATATTGAGATTGGGGGAAGCCATATCGATTTTGGCCCGGAGCACCTTTTCACCGTTGGCAAATTCGCCGGCGGTCATGCGTTTAAAGAGATCCAGATTTTCTTCCACCGAACGGTTGCGATAAGGGCTCTCCTTGCCCGGTTCGGTGAGGGTGCCGCGGTACTCACGGATCTGATCAGCGGTCAGGTCGCACACATACGCCTTGCCTTTTTTGATCAGCTCCGTGGCGCAGTAGTAGATAAAATCAAAATAGTCGGAGGCAAAATGCAGGTCGTCCCACTGGAAACCAAGCCATTGGATATCCCGCTTGATGGCCTCCACATACTCCACCTCTTCCTTACAAGGATTGGTGTCGTCCAAACGAAGATGGCAGGTGCCGTGATGGGTATGGGCCATGCCAAAGTTGATGCAAATGGCTTTGGCGTGGCCGATATGAAGATAACCGTTGGGTTCGGGGGGGAAACGGGTTTGGACATGGTCAAAGACGCCGTTTTTTAAATCATCCCGAATGGCTTCGTCAATAAAGTTGGCCGGTGTATTGACCGGCTCCTGAATAGGTGTAGAGCTCATACATTGCCTCCATCAAGAAAAAAGGTGGTTGTAATTAAGGGAAGGGTTGTGCCCGGTGCCTAGGGCGAGTTTGATGATAATGGGCCTTTGCCCGGTCCGCGGGCTGCTATAGAAAAAGTGAACCTTGAGCTTCGTGCGCGGCATGGCTAGAAGGCACTGCCTTCGCGGGCAGTGCCCGCAGCCACATCGCACGAAGTGATTGTGGGTGTTTATACCCAGGTATCATGGTACCCAAGGGTGATGTTACAACTTAGCCCAGAGAATCGCAGAAACGGTCGAGACGGTCCATGACGCGATCTTTCCCCAGCAGGACCAGGATCGAGTGAAGATCAGGGGTGTTGCGCCGGCCGGTGACCGCCACACGGATGATGCCGCTGACGTCACCCACATGGCCCTTGTAGCTGTCCGGATCCTTTTTATAGATTTTGACCTCACGGGCAAATCCCAAAGGCTCACAGAGATCCTTGAGGCCGTTAAACCAAGCGTCCCGATTGTCTTCCGGACGGAAGGCGTCCCGGTAGGCTCTTACAATGGCAACGGCATCGGCTGGGGAGACATTTTGTGGCAAATCGTACTGCCCGTCCCACAGCTCGTCGTAAAAATAAGAGACATAATCCCGCACATCCGACCATTTGTCAATGTCCTTGCGGGGCTTGACCGGTGTCCGGTCGATATCAAAAATAGCCGTGGCGTATTGAGGATCGCGGGAGAGAAGGGTATAAAGCTCGCCGTCGTATTGTTTAGCCCAGCCGACAGCTAGAGTATATACTTCACTGGCCGGCATCAGGGAAATGACGTTTTTGCTCACATCCTGAAGCTTTTTCAGATCAAACAAAGCGCCCGAAGCACTCATCTTATTGAGCTGGAAGGGGAATTCCGAAAGAGGAGCCCGGGCATTTTGCCGCCGCCAATCCTCAAAGTTGGAGTTGGCGATGGTCATCAGGTACTCGGTAACCGATTGAGCGGGGACGCCCTGTTCCCGATAATACTCCACCGAAGCTTCGGGATCCTTGCGCTTGGACAGTTTGCGCTTGCCGCCGTTTTCCTCCTTCATAATGGGGGAGACGTGGGCATAATTGGGGGCCTTGAGGCCCAGCATGTAGAAGAGCTGGAGATGGATGGGGGTGGAGGAGATCCACTCATCGCCGCGGATGACGTGGGTGGTGCCCATCAAATAATCGTCCACCACATGGGCAAAATGATAGGTAGGGATGCCGTCCTGCTTGAGGATGACCACATCCTGGATGTTTTCCGGCATCTCGATCTTGCCTTTGACGCCGTCCTTAAAGCTGACCCGGCGTTCCATGGAACCGGGGGACTTGAGACGGATGACAAAAGGTTTGCCTTCCTCAAGATTCTGTTTGACCTGATCCAAGGTGATATTCCGATGGACAGCCCATTCCCCGTAATAACCGGGGGTCAACTTCTGGGCCTCCTGTTTTTCGCGGAGGGCAGACAGTTCCTCCTCGGTGCAAAAACAGGGATAGGCTTTGCCCTGAGCCAGAAGGGATTTGACAAAGGTGCGGTAAATCATGCGGCGGGCCGATTGAAGATAGGGGCCGTAGTCTCCGGATTCACTATCCGGACCGGTGCGGCCTTCGTCGAAGCGGATGCCGAAACCAGAAAGGCCCTGGATGATTCCGGTGACGCCGTCGGCTACTTCACGTTTTTTATCGGTATCCTCGATGCGCAGGAAACACACGCCCTTGGACCCAGATACCAGACGGTTGACCATAGCGGTAAACAATCCGCCGATGTGCAAAAAACCGGTGGGGCTAGGGGCAAAACGGGTGACCCTCGCACCGTTTGGAAGTTGACGGCGGGGATACCGGGCCAATAGTTGCTCAGGTGTCTCAGTGACGTCGGGCAGCAGAAGATCGGCCATCTCCTGATATTCTGACATGGGATCACACTCCCTCTTAGGTTCAAAATGGGTTACCTTCTTATTATTACAGAAATTGTCCCTGTGTTCAAGTGTTTTTTCCAGCGGAATGCCCCGTGAAATACCGCTGTCCTGTTGACGAGAGGGGATCCAGTGGGGTATCATGTGCCACAAAGGGGGATTTGCGCATGGAAAATGGGAGAATTCATCTCTACTGCGGCGACGGCAAAGGCAAGACTACAGCTGCGGTAGGACTGGCGGTAAGGGCCTGTGGAAGTGGCAAGAAGGTGCTGTTTTTGCAGTTCCTCAAAGGGGAGGAGTCGGGAGAACGGCAGATGCTGCGTCTGCTGCCGGGGATGACGGTATATCCGAACCCCGAGCACATTAAGTTCTCCTTCCAGATGACCCAGGAGGAAAAGGAACAGGTACGGGCCGACAATGACCATCGTTTTAAAGAAGCCGCCATTGAAGCCATTGAAAGGGGCTGCGACCTGCTGATTTTGGACGAGGCGATAGGAGCCCTCAACGAGGACCTGATCAGCCGTGCGCTGGTACTGTTTTATTTGCGCACCAAACCCAAGGGGCTGGAGATTGTGCTCACCGGCCGGGACCCTGACGACGAATTGTCCGACTTGGCCGATTATATCTCTGAAGTGAAAAAGGTTCGCCATCCCTTTGATCAAGGGGAAGAGGCCCGTCGTGGCATCGAATGGTGAGGGGAACACCTGTTTTGTTGCAAAAAGCGGGCTGGATCAATTCCAGCCCGCTTTTTACGGATTTTCTATTTTAGCCAGCCCCCAGCGTATCCGGGGGCTGGGCAATGGAATCGTCCACCACCCGGCCGTCCTGGAGACGGATGATACGATGTGCTGAAGCGGCGATGGTGTTGTCGTGGGTGATGAGGATGACGGTGCGGCCCTGGCGGTTTAATTCCTCGATGATGTGGATGACCTCCCGGCCGGATGTGGAATCCAGATTACCGGTAGGTTCGTCGGCTAAAATGATACTGGGTTTGGCGGCGATGGCCCGGGCGATGGCCACGCGCTGCTGCTGTCCGCCCGACATCTCGGAGGGACGATGGTGCATGCGGTTCTGAAGCCCTACCTGTTCTAAGCACTCCATGGCAAGCAGCCGCCGCTGTTTTTTGCCCATGCCACGGTAGGAGAGGGGCAGCTCCACATTTTCCAAGGCGTTGAGGCTGGACACCAGGTTAAATCCTTGAAAAATGAATCCGATCCGCTTGTTACGGATGAGGCTCAACTGATTGTCCGAGAGCCTGGATACATCTTGGCCATTTAAGAGGTAACGCCCTGATGTGGGGATATCCAGGCAGCCCAATATGTTCATCAAAGTGGATTTGCCGGACCCCGATTGCCCCACAATGGCCACATATTCCCCTTCCTGTACCGTGAGGCTGACACCATCCAGGGCGTGTACAGCATTGGGCCCGGGATTGTAAATTTTATAGAGATCCTCCAATTGGATCAAAGCCATTCCTATCCATCCTTTCCCTGTCCGTCGGCAGGAAATGCCCCAAAGGCCTGCGGCAGACGTTTTGCATTAGTATGTGCCGATGGAAGATGCTTTAAGCGTACAAAGACGCTTTTTGTCCGCGAAGGTTGACGACTATCCCAATCACTGCTGGGGACGTAAAGATCCGGCCTGGGCAGAGTGGTTGTCAAGGCCTGCCTGATATGGTATAATCTTTTAGATAAGGGTGTTGAGAATAGCGGTGTGTTGGGAAAGGAGGACCTGTCTATGTTGGTTTTGGGCATTGACCCAGGGTATGCCATTGTGGGATGGGGCGTGCTCCAATACGACCGGAATCAATATACGCCCGTGGACTTTGGCGCCATCACCACCGATGCCGGTATCGAGTTCTCCCAGCGCCTCAGCGATGTTTACGATGGAGTCTACCGCTTGTGCCAAAGGTATCATCCCGACGCGGCGGCGGTGGAAAAATTGTTTTTTACCAGCAATCAAAAGACGGTCATCGGGGTGGCCGAAGCCAGAGGCGTCACCCGATTGGCCTTAAAGCAAAACAATGTTCCGTTTTTTGAATACACTCCCCTTCAAGTCAAACAAGCGGTGGTAGGATACGGCCGGGCGGTCAAAGCCCAGGTCATGGAGATGACCCGTCTCATGCTGGGGCTCAAGGAGGTTCCCAAGCCGGACGACACGGCCGACGCCCTGGCCATCGCCATTTGCCATGCCCATTCGGCCGGCTCCATTTTGGGATCCCTCAAGCAGGGCGGGACGGCGCCGGGGGTCCACCTCTCCATCCGGGAGGGCATTTGATCAAAGGATGGGGCCTCAGGCGGGAAAAGTCACGGCGGGGAGAAAGGAATTGGTATGTTCTATAGTTTAACAGGAAAGATCGTGCACACAGAACCGGGTTTTGTGGTGATCGAATGCGGCGGCGTCGGGTTCCAGTGCCACACCACTGTGGGGACGCTCTCTCGCATCCAGGGGGAAACCGGCCCGGTTACCCTTTACACCTACTTAAACGTGCGGGAGGACGCCCTGGTGTTGTTTGGATTTGCCGATCAGGAGGAACTTTACTATTTTAAGATGCTTATTTCTGTCAATGGCGTGGGCCCCAAAATGGCGCTGGCGCTGCTCTCCAACCTGTCGGCAGGACAGTTTGCCGCATGCGTGGCCAATCAGGATAGCAAGTCCCTGACCAAAGCCCCTGGCGTGGGCCCCAAAATCGCCCAGCGCATCGTGCTGGAATGTAAGGATAAATTGTCGGTCAAAAACAAGGGAGGGGTGGAACTTCCCGTGGGCGGCGTGCCGTCGGCGTCCAGCAACGCCCAGGAGGCGGTGGAGGCCTTGGCGGCCTTGGGATTCTCCCCGGCGGAAGCGGCGGCGGCGGTGGGTAAGCTGGACAGCGCCCTACCGGTGGAACAGCTGGTCCACGACGCCCTTAAGTCACTGGGAGGAGGACGATAATCAGTGGCAGAATTTGACCTGGATTTGGAAAACCGCATCACAGCGCCGGAGATGATCCCGGAGGATGTGGAGAGTGAAAATCCGCTGCGTCCCCGCAGCTTGGATCAGTATATCGGCCAGGAGAAGGCCAAACAAAATTTGTCGGTTTACATTGAGGCCGCCAAAGGCCGGGGGGAAGCGCTGGATCACGTGCTGCTGTTTGGCCCTCCGGGACTGGGAAAGACCACCTTGTCCGGCATCGTGGCGGCCGAGATGGGGGTGCATCTGCGGGTGACCTCCGGCCCGGCCATCGAAAAGCCGGGGGATTTGGCGGCGTTGCTGACCAATTTGAGCCCGGGGGACGTGTTGTTTATCGACGAGATCCACCGGCTGTCCCGCAGCGTGGAGGAGGTTTTGTACCCCGCCATGGAGGATTTCGCCATCGACATTATCATCGGAAAAGGGCCGTCGGCCCGGTCCATCCGGCTGGATCTGCCCCACTTTACCCTGGTGGGGGCCACCACCCGGTCGGGCCAATTGGCGGCGCCTCTTCGGGACCGCTTTGGCATCCAGCTGCGGCTGGAGCTCTATACCCCGGAGGAATTGGCCCAAATCGTCCACCGCAGCGCCTCCATTTTGGGCATCGAGATCGATGAGGACGGCGCGCTGGAACTGGCCTCCCGGTCGAGGGGGACCCCCCGCATCGCCAACCGGTTGCTCAAACGGGTGCGGGATTTCGCCCAGGTGCTCGGGGAGGGCAAAATCAATACCGAAATCGCCCAGCAGGCGCTGGCCCGCATGGAGATCGACGAGATGGGTTTGGATGCCAACGACCGCCGCATGCTGGACATTATGATCCATGTGTACAACGGCGGGCCGGTGGGGCTGGATACCCTGGCCGCCGCCATCGGGGAGGAGGCCGTCACCATCGAGGATGTGTACGAGCCCTATTTGATGCAGATCGGTTTCTTGAGCCGTACCAAGCAGGGACGGATGGCGTTGCCGCCGGCCTTTGCCCACATGGGTGTGGAGTATACAGGGCAGCTAAGCCTATAAGCTTTTAAAAATATTGGAGAATACAGGGGCAAAATCCCTTTAAATTGGATAGATTAATGGTAAAGAATTCTTTTGAAATTTGGGCCGCCCGGCGGCCGGCAAGGAGTGTAATGAAACAATGGGAAGATTGTTTGGGACCGACGGCGCCCGCGGCGTCGCCAATACAGAATTAACCTGTGAAACCGCCATTCAAATCGGCCGTGCCGCCGCCATGGTGCTGGCCAAGGCCGCCCATCATAAGCCGTTGATTCTCATCGGCAAGGATACCCGGGTATCCTCCGATATGTTGGAGGCCGCCATGGTGGCGGGTCTGACTTCGGTGGGAGCCGACGTGCAGCTGCTGGGGGTTGTGCCTACGCCGGCGGTGGCCTATTTGGTGCGCAAGTACAAGGCCGACGCCGGGGTCATGATCTCCGCCTCCCACAATCCCTGTGAATACAACGGCATCAAGCTGTTTAACGGCGAGGGCTTTAAACTGTCCGACTCCCTGGAGGATGAAATCGAAGCCATCGTCCTGGACGACGCAGAGCAACCGCCGCAGCCCATCGGCGGGGAAATCGGCCATGTGTCGGCGGCCAAATCGGCGGCCGAGGATTATATCCGTTTTGTGGCGTCTACCGTCGATCAATCTTTGTTCGGCATGAAGGTGGCACTGGACTGCGCCAATGGTTCCGCGTCCTACACCGCCAAAAAGCTGTTTACAACCTTGGGCGCCGACGTCATCATGATCCACGACCAACCCGACGGCGTCAACATCAACGATCACTGCGGTTCCACCCACATGGAATCGCTGATGGAAACGGTTAAACGGTTCCACTGCCACTTGGGCCTGGCCTTTGACGGCGACGCCGACCGGTGCCTGGCTGTGGATGAAAAAGGGGAATTGGTAGACGGCGACAAAATCATGGCCATCTTTGCCGACCAGTTCATGCAGGAAGGAACCCTGAAAAACGAAACGGTGGTGGTGACGGTCATGTCCAACCTGGGCTTCTTCCGTTTCTGCGAGGAAAAAGGGGTCAAGGCGGTGGCGGCCAAGGTGGGTGACCGGTATGTGCTGGAGCAGATGCTGGCCGGCGGGCACCGCTTAGGCGGCGAGCAGTCGGGTCACATCATCTTTTTGGATCACAATACCACCGGCGACGGCCAGCTGACCGGAGCCCAACTTCTCAACGTTTTGAAAAAGCGTGGAGAGAGTTTATCCAAAGTGGCGTCGGTCATGGAGCGTTATCCCCAGGTGATGGTCAACCTGCGGGCCGACAGCGACCAAAAGAAAAAGTTTGAAACCGATCAAAAGATCCGCGTATTGGTGGAGGAGGCCGAGCAAAAGCTGGGCCGGGACGGCCGCGTGTTGGTCCGCGTCAGCGGGACAGAGCCGTTGGTCCGCGTCATGGTAGAGGGCAAGGATTTCGAAACCATCAACACCATGGCCGTTCGGCTGGCCAAGGACATCGAGGCGCGTCTGGTATGAGGGCGGCCGACGGTTGGAAGGACTACGAGCTGCTGGATACCTCCGACGGCCAGCGGCTGGAGCGGTGGAAGGACATCACCCTCATCCGCCCCGATCCCCAGGTCATCTGGAACACGCCTAAAAAACACATGGGCTGGCGGAACGCCAACGCCACCTATCTGCGCTCCAGTTCAGGAGGCGGGCATTGGGAAGTACGCCGCCGTCTGCCCGACGTGTGGCAGGTGGCCTACGGGGATTTGCTATTCAATATCAAACCCATGGGGTTTAAACATACCGGCCTGTTTCCGGAACAGGCCGTCAATTGGGACTGGATGCGCAAAGCCATTGAAGGGGCGGGACGTCCCATCAAAGTGCTCAACCTGTTCGCCTACACCGGCGGTGCCACCTTGGCCTGCGCCGCCGCCGGGGCGTCGGTGTGCCATGTGGACGCCTCCAAGGGCATGGTGGCCTGGGCCAGGGAAAACGCCGTCGCGTCCCACTTGGCCGACCGTTCCATCCGCTGGCTGGTGGACGACTGCATCAAGTTCGTCGCCCGGGAAGCCAGGCGGGGCAACCGGTACGACGCCATCGTCATGGATCCGCCGTCCTACGGCCGGGGCCCGGGGGGAGAGGTGTGGAAGCTGCCCGAGCAGCTTTATACATTGCTTCTGTCCTGCCGGGAGATTTTGGTGGATCATCCGCTCTTTTTCGTGCTCAATTCCTACACCACCGGCCTTTCGCCGTCGGTGATGGGATACATGTTGTCAGCCCTGCTGAAGGAGAAGTTGGGAGGGCAGGTGCACGCCGATGAGATCGGTCTGCCGGTGACGGCGTCAGGGCTGACCCTGCCCTGCGGCGCCACGGCCGTGTGGGCGGACAAGTCCTGTCCGGCCTTGTAAGCAAGATAGATGAAACAGGCGGCGGATATCTTTCGCCGCCTGTTTGGTCCTACGAGATGGCAACCTGCAAGGGAGGATTCCAATGCCGCAGATGATTGAAACAAAAGACTTGACCTTCCAGTATGACATCGAAGGGGAAGAGAGCTGCCTTGTGCTCAATGGGATCAATTTATCCATTGAGCAGGGGCAGTTTGTGGCTTTTTTGGGACACAATGGTTCCGGCAAGTCCACCCTGGCCAAGCATTTTAACGCTATGCTGTTGCCGTCGGGAGGCAGCTGTATGGTGCTGGGGATGGATACAGGCGACGAGGATAAAAAATACGACATCCGCCAGTCGGTGGGCATGGTGCTGCAAAATCCGGACAATCAGATGGTGGCCACCATCGTGGAGGAGGACGTGGCCTTTGCCCCGGAGAATCTGGGAATCGAACCCAAAGAGATCCGCCGCCGGGTGGACGACGCCTTAAAAGCGGTGGATATGTACGAATACCGCCATCACGACTGCTACCGTCTGTCGGGCGGGCAGAAGCAGCGGGTGGCCATTGCCGGCGTCATCGCCATGCAGCCCAAGTGCATTGTGTTGGACGAGCCCACCGCCATGCTGGATCCCAAAGGCAGGAGCGAAGTCATGTCCACCATCCGGGCCCTCAACCGGGATCTGGGCATCACGGTGGTGCTCATCACCCACTACATGGAGGAGGCCGTGCAGGCCGACCGCGTGGTGGTGGTGGACGACGGCCAGATTTTGCTGGACGGCACGCCACGGGAGGTATTCTCCCAGGTGAAGCTCCTCAAATCGGTGGAATTGGATGTGCCCCAGGCCACGCGGCTGCTGTACCGGTTGGAGGAGGCCGGGATCCAGGGATTGCCCAGAGGGGTGCTGGACGACGAGGAATGCATTGAGGTGCTTTCCCACTATTTGGAGGTGCACGGATGCCGATAATTGAAACGAAAGACTTGACCTTGCAATACAGCGCCGGTACCCCTTTTGCCAAAACGGCTCTCAGTCACGTGTCCATCTCCATCGAGGAAGGGGAATTTGTAGGGGTCATCGGCCACACCGGTTCGGGCAAATCCTCCCTGATGCAGCTGTTAAACGGGCTGTTAAAACCAACCTCCGGCCAAGTGCTGCTGGAGGGCAAGGACATTTGGGAAAGTCCCAAGGAAATCCGCAAGGTGCGGTTTGCGGTGGGACTTTGCTTCCAGTACCCGGAGTACCAATTGTTTGAGGAGACGGTGGCCAAAGACATCGCCTTCGGCCCCAAAAACATGGGCCTGGATGAAAAGCAAATCGCCGCCCGGGTGCGGGACGCGGCCCATTTTGTCTCCCTAAAGCCGGAGCTTTTGGAGAAGTCCCCCTTCGACCTTTCGGGCGGGGAGAAGCGCCGCGCCGCCATTGCCGGCGTCATGGCCATGGATCCCCGGGTGCTCATTCTGGACGAGCCCACCGCGGGATTGGATCCCAAGGGCAGGGACGTCATTCTGGAACAAATCCGGGATTACCAGCAGGCCAGGGGGACCACCGTGCTGCTGGTATCCCACAGCATGGAGGATGTGGCGCGGGTGTGTTCCAAGGTGCTGGTGATGAACGAAGGGAAAAACATCCTGTACGGCACGGTGGACGAAGTGTTCAGCCGGGCGGAGGAACTGGCCCAGATCGGACTGGCCATCCCTCAGGTGACGCGGGTGTTTTTGGGCCTGAAGTCCCGGGGATTCGACGTCAGCACCCATGTGTACACCGCCCGCCAGGGCCGGGATGAGATTCTCCGGCTGTTAAAAGAAAAGGGGGGGAAGCCATGATCCGGGATATGACCATCGGGCAATATTTCCCCGGGAAATCGGCGCTTCACCGCATGGATCCCCGGGCTAAATTGGTGCTTTTGGTCGTGTATATCGTCATGATCTTTTTGGCCAGCAACTTTTGGGGGCTAGGGCTTTCAGCGGTATTTCTGCTGGGCACCACCATGCTCTCCAAGGTGCCGGTCAAGACATTGCTAAAATCCATCCGGCCGTTGATCGTGGTCATTGTGTTTACCGCCCTCATCAATATCTTTTATGTGGACGGCAACACCTTGGTCCAATGGGGCATCTTCCGGATTACCGATAAGGGGATCTACACCGCCGTTTTTATGGCGGTACGCATTATCCTGCTGGTGCTGGGGGGATCGGTGCTGACTTACACCACCTCTCCCACCGACCTGACCGACGGGTTGGAGCGTCTGCTAAGCCCCCTGGGGAAGATCCGGATCCCCGTGCATGAATTGGCCATGATGATGAGCATCGCCCTGCGGTTTATTCCAACCTTGCTGGAGGAGACCGATAAAATCATGGCGGCCCAAAAGGCCAGGGGAGCCGACATGGAGTCGGGCGGGCTGATGCAGCGGGTCAAGGCGCTGATCCCCATTTTGATCCCGTTGTTTGTTTCGGCCATCCGGCGGGCCTACGACCTGGCCATCGCCATGGAATGCCGCTGTTACCGGGGCGGCAAAGGGCGCACCCGCATGAAACAGCTCCATTTGGGCGGCGTGGACGCCTGGGGGATTTTGGCCACCAGCCTTTGTTTGGGCGGCGTCATCGCCTTAAAGGTGCTGCTGCCGTCCACTTTGTAAGGAGGATGCTATGGAGCGCACCTTACTGCTGACCTTGCGTTACGACGGCAGCCGGTACCACGGCTGGCAGGTGCAGCAAAACGCCGTCGCTGTGCAGGAGGTGTTTCAAAACGCCTTAAAGGATCTGTTGGGCAGTCGCCCCGATCTCAAGGCGTGCAGCCGCACCGATACCGGCGTCCATGCCGATATGTTCTGCGTCAGCTTTGAAACCGATTCCCGCATCCCCTGTGATCAGTTCCCCCAGGCACTCAACATGCGCCTGCCCCGGGACATCGCCGTCTACGGCTGCCGGGAGGTGGAGAAGGGCTTCCACGCCCGCTACCATTGCTTGGGGAAACGCTACGTCTATCAGATCCTCAATACAAAACAGCGCAATCCCTTTTACGAAGGGCGCGCTTTCCACTACCGGTATCGGTTGGATGAAAACATGCTCGACAAAGCCGCCGCTCAATACATCGGGAAACACGATTTTAGCGGCTTTTGCAGCTACAAAAGCACGGTGGAGGATACCGTACGGACCGTGAACCGCGCCTGTGTGGAGCGCCGTGGGGATATGGTGACCTTTACCGTGGAGGCCGACGGCTTTCTTTACAACATGGTGCGCATCATGGTGGGGACGCTGCTGCGCATCGCCCAGGGGAAATTCGCCTCCGACCGCATCCCTATGATCTTGGAAAAAGGGGACAGGGCTTTGGCAGGCCCCACCGCCCCGGCAGAGGGATTGTATCTCAGCCGGGTTTTCTATCCATTTGACCCATTGGATTCCAAGGAGAGTGTACAATTTTAGGGAAAGGAAGTGAACACAGTGCCCAAATCCACACCCAAGGCCAAAAGAACGTCGGATGGGGATCACAAAACGGTGGCTTTTAAACGCAAGCCGACCCCTATGAAAAGGATGGTCAAAGCCACGATCTGGACGGTGGTCATCTTACTGTTGGCGACAGGAGCCGTCTGGGCTTACAGCAATCGGGACAATCTAACTCCCGATCGTATTTCCGAGTGGTTTGACAGTCATTTTGCCTCCTATGGGGAAGGGGAAGGATTCCCCACTGAAGTGGCAGGCAGTACCGTCAAACAGCTTGCCTCCATGGGCGGGGACGTGGCTTTTCTCACAGACAGTTCCTTTGAACTTCTCAATCAGACGGCCAACCCCATTATCAACCGGCAGCATGATTGTACTACGCCAGCCCTGCGTGTCAGCAGCACGAGGGCTTTGATCTACGACCGGGGCGGCTCCAATTGGCGGGTGGAGAATCGCCGCCGCACCTTATATGAAAAGGAAGAGGAATATAAGATCATCGTTGCCGACATCAGTGAAAACGACCAGGTCGTTATGGTGACCCAATCGGGCAGCGGTTATCTGTCGGAGATGCGGGTATACGACCAGAATTTTGAGGAGAAACAGTTCAACTGGTCTTCGGCCGAAGGGCAGGTGGTGGATGTGGCTGCCCGTCCGGACGGAAAGGGGGCGGCGGCCGTATCCCTGACGGTAGAGGGAGGCCAGATGAATTCCTTGGTCAATGTGTTGGATTTCCAGACAGGTAAAACCACCCCTCAGGATCTGGAAGGGGTTTTGCTGCTGGCGGTGGAATACAGTGACGGCCGCATCCTGGCGGTGGGGGATACCCAATGCATCAGCCTGGCACAGGATGGATCGGATCCCAAGACCTACTCTTATGATGGGAAATATCTGGCGGGATACAGCATTTCCCCAAAAGGAGGGGTGGCCTTGGCCCTTTCCGACCACGAGGACCTACGGGATAGTACCCTTGTGTTGCTCGATAATTATTTGCAGGAAGAGAGCCATCACAATAATGTGGGACGGGTCCGTGCATTGTCCTATGATGAAAACGTAGCCATGCTGACCAGTTCGTCGGTGACGGTCATCCGCCCCCACGACGGGCAGACGCTGGGAACGCAGTCCATCTCCAGCGGTGCGCAGGACATACTGCTCCAGGGAAATACCCTTTATCTCCAGGATACCGATCATTTAAATCAAATAGACGTCAATCAAATGGGAAAATAGGGGCATACTGGTAAAGACCGCCATTCATAAAGAGGGCAGGATAGGGCCACGGGAAGAACAACATCCTTTGTGCTTTCAGGGTGTGTTTGACAAAGGCGGTAAATTTAAGCATGTGCTTGTCAGAGAAGGCCTAGTTGTGCTATAGTATTCGACAGATGGAAGAAAGTGAATCCTCAAAGCGGCAGTAAAGGAGAGAAACCATGGGATTTGTTTTGGACGCAATTGTGATCCTTTTGGCCGTTTTGATGATGTGGGCCGACGCCCGCCGGGGATTTGCCGATGTGTTGGTGCGTACTGTTGGCCGCATTGCCGTCTTTTTCCTGGCGGCGGCCGGATCATCGGCCTTGGCGCCGATGGTATTTGACGCGGCTTTTCGCTCGTCATTGGTGGAGAAAGTAGCGGCTTGCTTGCCGTCCAATCCGGAGCTTGGTTCTGTGGCGGATATGCTGCAGGAGGGAATCGCGGGCTTGCCCGGTTTTTTACAGCCTGCTGTCCAGGGAGCGGTAGCCTCCAACAGTCAGCTTTCCTCTTTGTTGGAAACAGCCTCTTCCCCCCATACGGCTGCGGCAGCCCTTGTGGATCATCTGGTCAGCCCTGTGGCGAGCAAGCTCATCAGTGGAGTGCTGTTTCTTTTGATGATGGTGCTGGGATTTTGGCTGGTGTCTTTACTGGCTCGGGCCATTCGCCCTATGTTCCGTCTGCCGGTGCTACACGGGATGAACTGCTTTTTAGGGGGGCTTTTGGGCCTGTTAAACGCCGCTTTGCTCATAATTGTGCTGACAGCGCTTTATTATCTATTTGGCACGGTGCTTAACGTTGTTCCCCCGCCTAGTAGAGAGGCGCTGGATCAGTCTTTGGTTTTCTCCTTCTTTTATGAACAAAACCCACTTATCTATTTGGTGACGGAGTTTGCCGGGCTATGAGTCTAGCAGGGATTTTATTTGTTTCGATGTTTTAAATTTATTGGAGTGTGTCTTTTGTGAGTAAATCAAATCAGGTTTTTACCATTCCCAACCTTCTTTCTGCATTCCGTATTGTGTTGGTGCCGGTGTTTTTGGTATTATACTTGGGCAAGGAGCCGGACGATATCGGCATCGGCGCCGGCGTGGTCCTGCTGATTTCCGGTGTGACCGATATGCTGGACGGCTACATTGCCCGCCATTTTAACCAGGTGAGTACGGTGGGCCAAATTTTGGATCCCATTGCCGATAAACTGACCCAAGCGGCAGTGGTGATTTCCATCGCCATTGTGCATCGGGAAAATAAATTTTTGATCCCGTTGGTCTGTATTTTTGTGCTCAAGGAAGTGTTTATGGGATTGGGCAGCCTGATGCTTTTAAAACGGGGCAAACGTCCATCGGCAGCCCTGTGGTTTGGCAAACTGGGCACCATCGTGTTTTACGTTGTTATGCTTTTGATTATGTTTATTCCCAATCTCCCCAATGCAGCGATGACGGTGATGATTGCTATTGTGGCGGGATTTATGATTTTTGCATTTGTGCGTTACGCTATGGTTTTTTTGGAGATACTCCGTGAAGGACACAAAAATCCACCGTCCTCCAAATAAGCTGGAGATTGAGCCGTGTGCGTTGTTAGGCAGCGGCCGGCAGGAGGTTTAATAACTTTATGATGTGTTCAAAATGTAAAAAACGTTTGGCCGTGGTCTTTATCACCCGGATGGAAGGGGATAAATCGGTCAATGAAGGGCTGTGCATGGTGTGCGCTCAGGAACTGGGAATCAAACCGGTTCAGGATATTATTGATAAAATGGGCGTTACTGCCGAAGAGCTGGAGGCTATGAGCGAGCAAATGACCAGCCTTATGCCTACATCGGATGAAGACATTGACAATTTTGAACTGGGAGGGGCGGCTACCTTACCGCCCTATTTGCAGGAGATGTTTGATCCCAACAGGGGTCCCAAGGGAAATGAGGAACTGGATGCCGATAAGGGCGGCAAAAATAGGAAAGAAAAGACCAAGGCCGGCCATAAAAATGAAAAAGAGAAAAAACGCAAGTTCCTGGATACGTATTGTACCGATTTGACCCGTCGGGCGCGGGAGGGGCAACTGGATCGCGTCATCGGCCGGGAACAGGAAATTTATCGTGTGATACAAATCCTGTCCCGCCGGACGAAGAACAACCCTTGTCTCATCGGGGAACCGGGCGTCGGTAAGACGGCCATTGCAGAAGGATTGGCCCTTCGCATCGCCCAGGGAGAGGTTCCTCTGCGTCTGATGGACAAGGAAGTACATTTGCTGGATCTCACCGCCTTAGTGGCGGGGACCCAGTTTAGAGGCCAGTTTGAAAGCCGGGTCAAGGGCTTGGTGGACGAAGTCAAGGCCGACGGCAACATCATCCTTTTTATCGACGAAGTGCATAACCTGGTGGGTACCGGTGATGCGGAAGGCTCCATGAATGCCGCCAATATTTTAAAACCGGCGTTGTCCCGTGGAGAGATCCAAGTCATCGGCGCCACCACCTTTACCGAATACCGCAAATACATTGAAAAGGATGCCGCTTTGGAGCGCCGCTTCCAGCCGGTGACGGTGGAAGAACCGTCCATTCAGGATACCATCACCATACTCAGAGGCATCAAAGGGTATTACGAAGCCCATCACCGCGTCCAGGTGCCGGAGGATATTCTGCGCAGGACGGTATCCCTGGCCGAACGGTATATCACCGACCGCTTTTTGCCGGATAAGGCCATCGACCTTTTGGACGAGGCCTGTGCCCATGCGGCCTTGGGCAATGCCGACATGACCCAGTACGACCGGGATTGCCAGAAGCTCAGCGACTTGCACCGTCAGGAAGAGGAATTGACCGGCAAGGTAGAGGACATCGATTACGAAGCGCTGGCCAAGGTGCGCACACAGATCCTGCAAATCGAGAAGCAGGTGGAGGAGTTAAAACCTAAGGCATTGGGGTCGGCTGTGACGCCTGCGGACTTGGCCCAAGTCATTGAATTGTGGACAGGCATCCCTGCCGCCCGTGTGGAGCAGGGGGAATTAGGCCGGCTTTCACTATTGGAGCAGCATCTCAAAGAACATGTCATTGGCCAAGATGAAGCGGTGAAGGCGGTGGCGGCCGCAGTACGGCGCAGCCGGGTGCAGATCAGTGCCCGCCGCCGGCCGGCATCCTTTATCTTCGTAGGGCCTACCGGCGTGGGGAAAACCGAATTGGTCAAGGTATTGGCGGCGGAATTGTTTGACCGTCCGGAAACCTTGATCCGTTTGGATATGTCGGAATTTATGGAAAAGCACTCGGTATCCCGCATCATCGGATCGCCTCCCGGTTATGTGGGGTATGACGAAGCCGGACAGTTGACCGAAAAGGTACGCCGTAAACCCTATTCAGTGCTTTTGTTTGATGAGATTGAAAAGGCCCATCCCGACGTTATGAACATCCTTCTCCAGATTTTGGACGAGGGCCGCATTACGGACGCTCAGGGCCGTACCGTCAATTTTGAAAACACCGTGATCGTCATGACTTCAAATGCCGGCAGTTCCGACCGGTCCCAAGCCCTGGGCTTTGGAAAGACCCAACAGGATGCCAGCCGTGAAAAGGTCATGAAGGCCCTATCGGATTTCCTAAGGCCTGAGTTCATCAGCCGTGTGGACGAAGTGGTGGTATTCCGTCCCCTCGCCTATGACGATTATCTCAAGATCGCCCAATTGATGCTGGGAGAGATCAAAGAACCCCTCAGTGATAAGGGCATTTTATTCACTTGGGATGACAATGCTTTGGCCGTCATGGCCCGCCGCGTAGACGGCGGCCGTTATGGGGCTAGGGATCTTCGCAATTTGATCCGCCGGGAGGTGGAGGATCAGATCGCCGCCCTTTTAGTGGAACAAGCTGACCATCAGCCGGGAGCCATGAAGCTGGTGGGGGAAGGGGATCGATTGTCCATCCTGGCCCTGTAATCAAAATAGAGCAAAAGGCAGACGGAAGTTTTTACGTCTGCCTTTTGATTTTTTGAAAATTTTGGTCAAAGGACAAATTTGGATGCAACGGGATTGAACACTGTTAGAATTTGCATCCGCAAAGTACTACATCCCGGGGAAGACTAAAACGGGGTGATAAAAGATGCAAAAGTCCAATCCGAACAAAGCCAAAAAAATCCAATACGTGACAGTGCATACCATGGGTAAACACAAACGGCAGCCCATTTATTCCGACGTTAATGGAAGCTATACCGGCCGCCCCATAAACGGAGGCAAACCCATCCAAGACGCCGACGATTTATAAGAAAAGAGGACGCCGTCTTTTGGATATAGGGGCTGTTCTTTGCCGCTTAAAAAACCAAAAAACAGTGAAAAACGGTGTGAAGTAAGCCGGCCTAGACCATGGGCCGGCTTACAATTTTGTAAGTGTGTTGTCATACCTCTGTCATCTTCTTCTGATATCCTATAGAGCATGGAAAGGGAATGTTTCTGAATGTCCCTTGGCTCTGTGGGCATACTGGGACTAGGAAAGGGTCCCAGTTGCGGCGTTAGAAGGAAAGGGGAGGAGTCACCATGAAGAACATACGCAAAAAAATAGCCGGCTTGACGGCAGCCGTGGTGGCTGTCGTAGGGGTAGCCGCGTTTAGCGCATGGGCCTGTTTTGTGCAGCCGGAAGAAATGCCGGCCCAGGCTGTGCCGGCTTATCAGATTGTGGTAGAAAAGGATACCAGTTCCCAAGGCGATGTGGTCATTGAAATAAACCAAAAGGATATCTATAAAGGGAATCTACTTTTAGTAAATCCATGGAATGCTATTCCAGAGGATTTGGAGGATGTTTCCCTCTGCAATTTGTATGAGGAATATCCCCATCGCAACTATCAATTGGCCAATTCCGGGATGATGTTGCAGGAGGAGGCGGCCCGCCAGGCCAACATGATGTTTGATGCAGCCAAGAAAGCCGGACAAGAAAATTATCTGCTTCGGGCCTGCTACCGCACCCAGGACGATCAAGAGGACATCCTGGAGGATGAGTTGGAGAAATACCAATCCTTGCCGGAGGATCAGGCAAAAGATAAAGCGCTTTCCAAGGTGGCCAAACCGGGAACAAGCGAACATCAGTTGGGACTGGCTATGGATGTGAATGTGTACGTCCCTGGACAATGGTCCAAGGCATTTGGGGACACAGCCCAGTGCGGCTGGCTAACGGGACACAGTTGGCAGTACGGCTGGGTGGTGCGGTACGACGAAGAAAAATCCGATATTACGGGTATCACAAACGAACCGTGGCATTTCCGTTATGTGGGCGTGCCTCATGCCGCCATCATGGTGCAGAAAAACCTGTGCCTGGAGGAATATCTGGAGCTGTTGCGGCAGCAGCGGCACATCAAAGTGACCGACGAACAAGGGGTAACCTATCATATTCGCTATGTCAAGATGGGCAACCACTCTTCCACCACCATCCGGATTCCCAGCTCCCAATATACCCTTTCCGGGGATAACCTAGGAGGCGTCATTGTAACCTGGAAAGAAGAATCCACAGCAACAAGCGCAAGCTAAAACAAAGGCAGAAGAAACAACAGTACTGCCCGTGCTCCCTGGAGGCAGGTGCTGTTTTTATATAAGAAATAGCCGCTGGTATTTTTGCTGTTCTATTCACAGCAAGCTCTGAGCGTGATTTGTGCCATGCCGCTTCTGGCAGTGCAAATCTTTGATTTACACGCAGCGGCTGTAGAGAGAAAACACCCTGTCAATCCCCCCCTTAAACAATAAATGCCCCTGCATTTCCATAAAGGATGCAGGGGCATTTGTTGTTCTTCTTTTTTCAAGGCTGGGTTTGTTCCGGAGGATTGTCGGGTTCCATATTGGCCACGGGGATCCGGATAATCACATCGGTACCGATCCCTTCTGTAGAGCGGATGTCCAAAGAACCGCCGTGGAGGGACACGATTTCATCCACAACGGCAAGGCCGATGCCGGAACCCCGGCGGGTGTGATTGGCTTTGTAGAACTTCTCCTTGATACGGGGGAGATCCTTTGCCGGGATGCCGCAGCCGCTGTCGCTGATGACCACCTGGATGGTACCATTGATCTCGCAGGCCTCCACTCGGACGCGGCCGCCGGGATCGGAGTACTTAAAAGCATTGTCCAAAATATTGACAAAAACCTGCTTAAGGCGATTGCGGTCACCGGTGACAGGTGGAAGCATCTCAGGCTCATGATACAAAAGCTCGATGTTCTCCCGGCGGGAACGTTCCCGGAACATCACCACAGCTTCGCCCAATTCGGCTAAAATATCGATGCGTTCCATTTTGAGGGTCATGCGGCCGCTTTGGATGCGGGAAAAATCCAAAAGCTCCTCCACAATGCCCGACAGACGTTCCGATTCGCTGACAATGACGCTCATTCCCTTTTGGAAAGTCTCTGGGTCCACGATGGAGGGATCCATCAGGGTTTCCCCCCAGCCTTTGATAGCGGTCAACGGCGTGCGAAGCTCATGGGATACCGAGGAAATGAAGTCGTTCTTCATGCGCTCGGTGGCGCTGAGTTCACTGGCCATATAGTTGATGGTATCGCATAAGTCGCCGATCTCATCGTCGTATTTTTTCTGTAGCCTCGCGTCGAAATCCCCCAAAGCAATGCGGCGGGCCGTCTGGCCGATGTTGCGCACCGGCGTGACAATGGAGCTGATAAAGTAGGACCCCGACATAATGACAAACAAAATGATAGCGATCCCCACCGCCAATAAGATGGCCACGATAATAAAGACCTGCTGATCGGTAGGTTCCAAAGAGACCACCATGCGGATAGCCCTCAAATTCTGCGTATTTTCCGAACGGCTGAGCAAGGCGGTGTAGGCCATGACGTGTTCGCCGCTGGTAAGATTGAATTCCGAACTGCCGATGCGGTTGCCGTTGGAATTTTTAGCCGTCTCATAGTCGTCCATAGGCTGGGTGGTGTCCGGGGGAAAGCCTGTAGAGGACAAAAGGGGGACGCCGTCGTTATCAATGACCATCAATTCGATGTTTTCTTTCAGCTGGAAGTTTTCGAGCGCCTGCTGGCATCCGACGCGGAACTCTTCGTCCGAGCTTTCAGCGTATTTGGTAAAGGAATCCAAAGTGCTCCACATGAGGCGGTTGAGGGAATCATATACCTCCCCATAGTAGTAGGAGCGGACGATAAACGCCATACCCAGTTCCAACACCACCAGGATGGCCAAAATAAGCCCCAATCCATTCAGTACCCAGCGCTGGGTGATGCCTTTTACGGCCATACATTTCCCCTCCTAACCCATCAGCGTTTTCTGCCCCATAGATGTTAAGCCTGCCATTTGTACCCAAGACCCCAAACCGTCACAATATGCTTGGGATGGGAGGGTTCATCCTCCACCTTCATACGCAGGCGGCGGACATTGACATCCACAATTTTTTCTTCACCATAGTACCCTTCGCCCCATACCCGGTTGAGAATATCGGTACGGTCCAACGCTTTGCCGGGATTGCTGAGGAAATACTCCATAATCTGGAATTCCACATGGGTCAAATCGATGAGTTTCCCTTTGTTGGAGAGGGTGCGGTTGACCAGGTTGAGGGTAAAGTCGCCTGAAACAACCTCTTCCTTGACCTGCTTTTTCTCCGCCGGGGACTGAGCGGCTACGCGACGATGCAAAGCGTCCACCCGTGCCACCAGCTCAGAAGGGGAGAAGGGCTTGGTGACATAATCGTCGGCCCCCAGCATCAGGCCGCTGACACGGTCCATCTCCTGGGTGCGTGCAGTCAACATGATGATGCCGATGTTTTGGCTGCGCTTTCTCAGCTCACGGCATACAGCAAACCCATCCAGTACAGGCATCATAACATCCAAAAGGGCGATGTCAAAATCCCCGTTTTGCTGGTCGAAAAGGTCCAAAGCCTCCTGTCCGTTTTCAGCCTCGCACACCTCATAACCTGCGCGGTTTAGGTTGATCACGACAAATTCCCGAATGGCGGCTTCATCCTCCGCCACTAAAATGCGTTTCATCAAACACATCCTCCTTATTGTGTTAAAATACTCCCCGTTTGGGGCGTCAACTGTTAAACCAGCTCAAGGAGCTGATGACCATGTTTTCGGAAAGGCCTAAATCCTCGTCGTTCTGTCCGGCCTCCGTGATCTGGGCCGCCAATACGATATCCCCTTTGGACATGACACGGAAGTATCCCTGTGGAGGATTGGCGTTCCATTGGGCCGACTGGACCACTCGGATATGAAGCAAAGCCTCGCCCATCTGGGCGGGATCCGAAGAGGAATCCCACCGATAGAAGGTAAGGGTACGATCCCCCGGCTGATTTTGAGCCGTGACGTATCCCAGCCATTCATCGGGGAAGGCGAAGTAGTAGCCTTCGGTTTTGTTCATCACACAGGATAGGGCCACTTCTTTGTCGAACCCCTGTTTTTCATCCTGGTAACCGTTATAGCGGGTCCAATTGGTCAGCCACAACTTGTCCGACTCTGGTTTTTTCTCATACCCGGGCAATTCCCGGACGGAAGGGATTTCGATCCAACCGTCGCCGTTGATGTCGGACGACACCATCTGTACCGGCCGGAGGGTTTCCTCCACCGTCCGGTTTTGAGCATTAAAAAAGAGGTTGACAAGCTGGGAATCCTCCTGCCTCCAGTAGAGCACCTCTGTAATAGAAGAGGTAAAACTAGAGCTGGAAGAGGTGGAATTTTTATACCCATCCACAAACACAGCTGTGATACCCGGCCGCAATTCCCCCACCGTCACCGATGCGTATGGACTGCTGCTGGAACCGGAAGATACATAACCGTCCATAGGGGTGGTGCCCATGAGATCAAAACTGCTGTTGCCGTCGTCATGCTGCTGAAATTTATAGAGATTGGCCGATGCAGTCAGACTGGTGGAGTCCAAAGAGATCAGAAGCAGCTCTCGGACGCCATCGTCGTCCAAGTCCACTACCTGGACCTCGGTGTACTTCTCGCTGAACCGCTGGGTTAAAGAATTGCCCTGCATGGAATAAACCACAATCTGATTATCCACAGGGCTGGCGGATCTCCACCCGGTGATGACCTCAGGCAAACCGTCGTCGTCCAAATCCTCAAAAGAAACAAACTCAATTTCCGAACTAGGGGCAGGCGTATCACTGACGCAGGTCCAAGATTCTTGCCCGCTTTGATCGATCTGACATTGCAGCATCATAATGTGAATAATCGATTCGTCATCCAATTTATAAAAGGCCAGTACCTCTTTTAAACCATCCCCATTGAGATCCTGGTACACAACGGCTGAACGGTAGTCGCCGCTACGAGGATATTTAAGCGTGTATTTTTTTGTAATGTTCTCACTGAGCGCCTTTTGGACGCCGGCCTGATCGCCGGTCAAGCGGGGAGGACGCAAGAGATTATTGGCGTTGAAGCCGATCGTCACTTTACCGTCCTTGCCGGAACAAGCGCTAAGGGAGACGCAAAGCAGAGATAGCGCCATAGCAAATAAAAGCAAATGGGTGAGACGTTTCATATCATAGAAACCTCCTTTTGAACCGATGGAGAAAGGGTAAATGAAAAAAGCGCACCCCCTTTATGGGATGCGCACCTTACAGTTGACGGCCTGTCGGGACGTCACCCGCCCATTTGATAAAAACGGCTTTGATAGCAACCATTATAAAAGGAGAGCCTGGAGAAAAACACAGCTCCAGGCTCTACCTGGTGCGGATGAGGGGACTCGAACCCCTACGACCGAAGTCACTGGATCCTAAATCCAGGGCGTCTGCCAATTCCGCCACATCCGCATACTATATCCCATTTTATCCTAAATGCAGCCGGATTGCAAGAGATATTACAAAAATGAAACCCGGTAAAAGGCAAAGAAGATATGGACGTAAATTTGCATAGGTTTTTTATCATTTTAGCCTATACTTTGATATGCGCCGTTTTTGTGGGTATTGTTGGCCTGTATGACCCAGCCACAGGATAAAAAAATCCTGGATTTAATTTTTAGCTGGGGATGCCTATGACACGTTTAAAGCGGCGAGAAAGCAGCCGCCGGCATCATGAAGTTACCGGCGGCTGCTTTCCATGGGGGGTTCGTATTTCCTATGAGGCAGAACGGGACTGGCGGATGAGGATCATAGGGGTCATCTGAGTGGACTGACCGGCAGGGTTGTCCCGGATCAGGGAAGCAAGCTGGTGATAGGTGAGGGTAAGGGCGCTGGAATGCCCAGGATCTCCACCCCTAGGTCGTTGGCGTCCACGATCATACAAGGGATACCCACCTTCTTTTGAATCTCATCGCATACCTGACTGGGATGTGCGGGAATCCGGATACCAAATTTACCATAGATGGGAAACTCTTTGTCGTAGAAGCCGTCCAAACCGGAGACCTCCTGTCCGACAATGCGATAAAACACCCCTTTTTTCCTTAGAAGTTTACCGATACCAGCCAGCAAAGCGGCCCATATCACTTTACTTTTCCCACAATATTCAATGGCAAACTGCATCTTATAGGGGCTGTCTACTCCAATGCCGGCCGAACTGTGGGAGGCAAAGCGGGATAAAAATCGTGCAAGCCTTCCCACCTTGAGATCGTCCCGGAATACCACCCGGCGCTGACATAGGGCGATGATCTTCTCACTGATACACAAAATATCCCCCTGTTGATAAAGGGGCAGGGCATAGCGCTCCACAAGTTTAATGTAATCCTCGCCGATCCCCACGAAATGGGTGCGGATGGCATGGCGAAGATAAGTAACGCCGTCCACTTGGATAGCGACTTCTTTTCCCTTATTGGCCATAAACTCCATAAACAACCGTCCTTTCTTTTGGCTGTTATCAGTTTATGCTGAAAACGACGGGTAGTGTCAAGGATTTTTCGCAAAATGGTTTGCAGACTCTGGCATGAGTGAAGTCAGCCGGCAATAGAGGCATCCTCAAGGGCGGCCTCCAGGTGCTTCATGTTCATGTACTTCTTGTTGCCCCACTGGGTGCCGG
>CAJFOZ010000010.1 GCA_904397895.1 uncultured Clostridia bacterium | reverse complement strand
TTTAAGGGTAGTGCCCTTTTCCCCTCCGCCCTGCCCTTTTTGTCCTCAGGAGAACCTTGTATCACGGTTCCTATACCTCATAAAAAGTCCAGCAATTGGATTCCAATTACCGGACTTTTTTGAAACGAAATATCAAATTTACTCTATCTCTTCATCGGGACAACAACTCAATGCATGCACAAATTGGCGACGACATAAGTCTAAAAATTCTTTTTGGCTTATGCCTTCCTGGCGAAATACGCTACACTCACCGCTTCCGTAGTCCATCAGCGCTGTCATGAGGCCCATACAGGCATAAATCAAATGAATCCGTTGGTAATGTTCTGGAATCGTACCCTCTTTCACCCCTTGTTTTGCCAAGTTGTCAAATTGTCCTATCACCATTTCATTGGTCCGGCTGATACATTTCTGCCAATCCTCGGGTACCTTGGACGGGCTCACTTGAGGGGCTTTTCCCAATATCACCGATCGCGCTAGGGTGATGCACTGTTCCGATAATTTTTGCAAACACTGCATCAGTTTATCAAACCCCGTCTCAAACCCATCGTCCAGATCCAGACCTTCCATCTGTTGGGCCAGCTGATCCAAGTAATAAAACAAAGCCTGTAGAAAAATCTCCTCCTTGCTTTTAAAATACTCGTAAACCGTCCCTTTGCCTATCTGAGCCTCCTGCGCGATGCCGGCTACTGTGACGGCGGCTGTATTTTGTTCCTGGTCCAGCATCCGGAGGGCGGCTTCTAAGATAGCCTTTCGTTTGGGTTCCATGGGGTTATTCTTCCTCTTTCTTTTTGGATTTACGGACAAATAAGTCATAAAGCACCGGCACAAAGTAAAGGGTCAACAAGGTAGCATATACCAAGCCCCCTACTACCGTTACGGCCATGGGCTGCATCATGCTGGCATTGGCACTGCTGTCCAGACAAGTGGTCAACAGGGCGATGATGGTGGTTAAGGCCGTCATGAGAATGGGACGGATACGGTGACGTCCCGCCGTCACCAACGCCTCCCGTTTTTCCATGCCGTCGGCGTACAGACGGTTTGCATAGTCCACAAATACAATGCCGTTGTTGACCACAATGCCGGCCAGCATAATAATGCCCACAAAAGCCACAACACTGATGGGCATACCAGCGATGAGCAGGGCTGCGATACCTCCGGTGAACCCCAAAGGAATGGTGAACATAACGATAAAGGGGGACAGCAGCGACTGGAACTGTGCCACCATAATGAGATAGATAAATACAACCGCTAAAATCATCATAAGCAATAGATCCTTAAAGGTGGATTGCATCATCTCATTCTGTCCCGCTAAATCCACTCTCACCCCTTGTGGGAAGGAATGTTCCTCCAGTTTTTCCTCTACCGCCTGGTTTACCTTGCCCACATTGTATCCGTCCGCCAAGGAGGCCGTCACCCCTACGGTGCGTTCCTGGTTATCGTGACGGATGGTGGAAGGCCCTTCAGCGTCCGCAATCCCGGCCACATCGGCTACGGCGACGCTTTCCCCTGTGGGCGTTTCAAGCATGATGTCCCCCAACTGGTCAGCCGTCAATTGGGTTTTGCGGTCATCCTCTACATAGACGCCGTAATCGATGCCATCGTCGGCGACGGTGGTGACGGAACGAGTGGTGGCTACATATTCACTGACAGCGCTATACACCTGCGCCACCGTCAAGCCATGAGCCATGCTCTTTTCCTTATCCACTACAATGCGTTTTTCCGGAGAGGTCTTGCCCAGGCCGTCGTCGATTTCCACCACGCCTTCTACTTCGCCCAACAGGTCAGCCACCTCTTTGGCGCTTTGCCGCAGGGTATCCATGTCGTTGGCATACACATCCACCGTCAGCCTTCCGCCCGCCATGGCGCTCATGTCCATGGACTCACCTGACACCTCAATGTCCAAGGGGCTGTCGGCAGTTTTGTCCCGGATGTCCTGGGTAACCTGGCCGGTGGTGCGGTCGCGGTCCTCCTTCAGCTGGACGTAAAGGGTTGCCCCTCCGCCGCCTACCATGGACAGAACGCTGGTGCCATTGCTTTGGCCGGCATACAATACCCCCACCGTCTCCACCTCTGGGATACCGGCCAAGGTATTGGACAAATCGTCTAAGCTCTGGTGGATTTGATGGTTGTCCATGTCGTCGGGGATGCCGGCCGACACGCTGATTTCACCGGTATCGGTGGCGGGGAACAATTCGGTCCCCATGTTGAGGGCGGCAACGATGGATCCGCCAAACAGAACAAGCACCAGCACGATGACTATCCAGCGATGTCCTAAACTAAAGCGCAAGCTCTTTTCATAGGCTCCCACCATTTTGTCAAACAGGCCGTGTTTTTTCTCCACCTGTCCCTTGAGCATCACTGAGGATGCCATAGGCACCAACGTCAGCGCCACTGCCAGGCTAGCCAGGAGGGAGAAGGCGATGGTCAAACCCATATCGGTAAAGATTTGCCGGGTGATGCCCTCGGTAAAGACGATGGGCAAAAAGACGGCGATGGTGGTAATGGTGGAGGCTGTAATGGCGCCGGCCACCTGTTTGGCGCCGTCGATGGCGGCTTCCTTAACCCCCTTGCCGTCGGCACGCATGCGGTAGATATTTTCGATGACCACAATGGAGTTATCCACCAGCATACCGACGCCTAACGCCAATCCGCCCATAGAAATGATGTTGAGGGTGACGCCGCAGAAGTACATGAGCACAAAGGCGCCGATGACGCTGATGACAATGGAAAGCCCCACAATAAAGGTAGGCTTGATGCTTTTGAGGAACACAAGCAAAATCAAGATGGCCAACAGTCCCCCTACGATCAGGTTTTGGAGAATGGCGTCGATCATCATGTTGACGTAAATACCCTGGTCCATGAGGGTAGTCATCTGCAAGCTCTGGTGCTCCTGCTGTAGGGACTCCATCTGACTGCGGATGTTCTCAGCCACCTCAGCGGTGGAATACTCCGGCTGCTTTTGCATCATGAGAACAACGGCATCTTGGCCGTTGACTTTGGTAAAAAGGTCGGCCGAATTGTCGGTAGTGACGATATCGGCCACATCGGAAAGCCGGATGGGTTCCATGCCGTCGATGGACAGGTCCATGACCACCAAATCCTTGAGTTCCTCCAGGCCGGCAATTTTATCCCCTGTGCGCACCAGGTAGCTGATGCCGTCTTGCTCCACATTGCCGGTGGGCATGCTGAAGTTCTGCCCCTGCAAGATGCCCTCCAGCATATCGGTTGTGATGTCCACCTGGGGGATGGAACCGGAGGTGTCCTGTCCTCCGGAAGCAGGAGCCCCTTCCGCAGCATCTTCTCCGGAAGGCAAGGCCATACCTCCCATCCCCTGCTGGGCCATGATCTCCTCCATGGCTTTCTGTCGAGCATCCTCCACGGCCTTCCGGATATCTTCATTGACCTTGTCTACCTTCCGGCTGTCGATGGTGACCTGCACCATATTTTCCAAGGCACCTTCTGTGCTCACCGACGCCACGCCGCTGACGCTTTCCAGCTCCGGCACGATTTTTTCCTCAATGGTTTGGGAAGAATGAGAAATATCCTCCCCTTCCATGGAAGCCGATACCGCCATAACAGGCATCATGTCCGGGTTCATCTTCATAATAATAGGAGAGCCCACCCCGTCGGGCAGATAGGATGACACCAAATCCAAACTCTCCCGCATCTCAATAAGGGCGGTATCCATGTTGGCGTCCTGGGCGAATTCTAGAATGACCATGGAGGAATTCTCACTGGACATCGAACTGACATTTTTGACATTGCCTACCGACGCCATAGCCTGTTCCAACGGCTGGGTAACGGCCGTTTCCACCTCCTCCGGCGAGGCGCCTGCATAGGTGGTGGTCACCAAGGCATAGGGCATGTTCATACTGGGCAGCAGATCGATAGTCATCTTGCTGTAAGACACAAAACCTAAAATCAGCACGATGATGATTCCTACCACCACGGCAAACGGCTTTTTAACGCTAAACTTTGACAGCATACAGTCACCTCAATTCATCCAACAGCTCCCGACCGACTGGTCGGTCGGGAATATGTAGCTTTGATTATAAGGAAAATCGCGCCTTCTGTCAATGAGGAAAAAGAGGGAGCATTGTCTCATTTCCTTTTGGCGGATTGACAAATACCGACGCAAAATCCACTTGAGAAAATTGCAAGTTTTCCCTTGTCACGGCTTATTGGATCATGTTACAATTTATACTGTAAGATTTTTGTCAAGAGAAGGTAAAAAACAAACAAAGAGGTTTGGGGGAAATGAAATGCAATTTGGTTTGGCTGACATTCTCATGATGTTGGGCGGCCTGGGGCTCTTTTTGTACGGCATGCGTCTCATGGGCGATGGCCTCGAATTAGCCGCCGGTTCCAAGCTGAAAAAACTCTTGTCTGCGCTGACCACCAATCGTCTTATGGGCGTGTTGGTGGGTTTTCTTGTCACCGCTGTCATCCAAAGTTCCTCGGCCACTACCGTCATGGTCATCGGCTTTGTCAACGCCGGCCTCATGACCTTGAGCCAAGCCGCCGGCGTCATTATGGGCGCCAATATCGGTACTACTGTCACTTCTCAGATCATCGCCTTCCGCATTGGCGGCTTCGCCTTCACTGATTTTGCACCCCTGTTTATCTTTATAGGCGTAATTTTCATTATGTTCAGCAAAAAGTCCACTTTGAGCCACATCGGTCAGGTGATAGGGGGACTGGGCATCCTATTTTTAGGTTTGACCACCATGAGCACCGCTATGGAACCACTTCAGGAAGTGCCGGAATTTGTCAATCTCCTGACCTCCTTCCAAAACCCCGTTATCGGCATCCTGGTGGGCGCTTTGTTCACCGCCGTTATCCAAAGCTCTTCGGCCTCGGTGGGCATCCTACAGGCTTTGGCCATGCAGGGCCTCATCGGTCTGGACGGAGCCATTTTTGTGCTGTGTGGCCAGAACATCGGCACCTGCGTCACCGCTTTGATCTCCTCCATCGGCGCCAACAAGACGGCCCGTCGGGCTGCTATTTTGCATCTGCTATTTAACGTCATCGGCACGCTGTTGTTTATCCCCATCGTGCTCATTCCCGGCATCGGGTTTGTCAACATGGTGGAAGCCATCAGCCCCGGCAATGCGGCCCAGCAGATCGCCAATGCCCATATTATCTTTAACATTGTCACCACTTTGGTTCTGCTACCGGCATCCCCCCTTCTGGTGCGCATGGCCACCGCCCTGGTGCCCGGCAAGGACAAAAAGGATATCGAGCCCATGCAGGTACAGTATCTGGATCGTCGTATCCTCAAGACCCCTCCCATCGCCGTGGGCCAGGTCATCAAGGAAACCGAGCGTATGGCCGTACTCAGCCGCCAGAATTTTCATGATTCCTTGGAATACTTTAGTGGACCTTCTCCGGAGCTCAGGGAACGCATTATGGCCAATGAACAGGTGCTGGATTATCTCAACAAAGAAATTACGGCCTATCTTATCCAAATCAGCGCTCTGGAGTTAACCGCTTCCGACAGCGCCACGGTGGGTGCTTTGTTCCATACCGTCAACGACTTTGAGCGCATCGGTGATCACGCAGAGAATATCGTAGACGCAGCTGATGAGATGTACAGCCGCAAAGTCAAGTTTTCTGACACCGCCGCCAAAGAGATCAAAGAGATGACCCTGCGGGTTGAGGTGCTGTTGGATGAGGCGCTGCATATGTTCCGGTCCCGGGTGTACGATGAATCCCTGGCCCAGACCATCACCCGGTCGGAGGAGGACATCGACCGGTGCAACGAGGCTTTTCGCAACAATCATATCAAGCGCCTGACCAAACGCAAATGTACTCCCGAGCAAGGCGCCGTCTTTTTGGATCTGCTGACCAATTTGGAGCGGGTAGCCGATCATGCCACCAACATCGCTTTCTCCATTCACAACGGCGCAAAAATCCATCAGTAATCAGGAGTTTCTGCAAGAACAAAAGATAGGCGGACATCTAAAAAATGTCCGCCTATCTTTTTCTTTTTTAGTTTAGGCCCTGTTCCCCTACCTGGTCAAAAAGCCCTTTCACCTCCCGGCGAAGCCCTTGATGGGAATCCTCCTCTAGATTGGGATCCGCCTTTAATATGGCATGGGCAGCCTCCTGGGCTTCCCGTAGTACAGCCATATCGGAGTTCATATCGGCGATTTTTAAGGCTGGAAGGCCGTGCTGGCGCTGCCCGAAAAAATCGCCCGGCCCGCGCAGCTTCAAATCCTCCTCGGCGATCTTAAAGCCGTCGTTTGAATGGCTCATGATCCACATGCGCCGTTTGGCTTGTTGGTTCTGGGCATCCGATACCAGGATGCAATGGGATTGTACATTGCCGCGCCCCACCCGTCCCCGTAGCTGATGCAGCTGGGAGAGGCCAAACCGTTCAGCATTTTCTACCATCATAATCACCGCATTGGGGACATTGACGCCTACTTCGATGACGGTGGTGGACACCAGCAATTGTATTTTCCCCTCGAAGAAGCCGGCCATAACTTTATCCTTTTCCGAGGGTTTCATGCGCCCGTGGACCAATCCGATTTGATAATCCCGCAGCAGCCCCTGCTTTAGGGATTGGGCATATTGCTGGGCGGCTTTGAGATCGCTCCCCCCCTCCTCCACCAAGGGGCACACGATGTAGGCCTGGTATCCTTCGTCCAGATGCTTTTTGATAAATCCAAGGGCCCGCATACGCTTGCCCGAATCGATGGCATAAGTGGCCACCGGCTTGCGGCCGGGAGGAAGTTCATCCAAAACCGAGATGTCCAGATCCCCGTAAATCATCAAGGCCAGCGTCCTAGGGATAGGCGTGGCCGACATGACATAAACATGGGCATTTTCCCCTTTGGACGCCAGTATAGCACGCTGTTCCACTCCAAAGCGATGCTGTTCATCGGTGATGACCAATCCTAGGTTGTGAAACTCCACCGATTCCTGTAGCAAGGCATGGGTACCCACCACCAGCTGAATGGTTCCTTCCTTCAGCTTCTCTAGGAGATCCCGCTTTTGCGCGGCGGTGGTGGAACCGGTCAGCAAAGCCACCTGAATGCCTACCGGTTGCAGCAATTCACAAAGGGACTGGTAGTGCTGTTCGGCCAGGATGCCGGTGGGGGCCATCAACGCGCTTTGCCAGCCATTGGCCGCCGCTGTATGGCACAAGGCGGCCGCCACGGCCGTTTTACCCGATCCCACATCCCCTTGCAGCAACCGGCTCATAGGGACGCCGCTGCGCATATCCTCCACCGCGTCGGACACCGCCCTGCGTTGGGCTTTGGTAGGGGAAAAGGGCAGCAGGGAGAAAAATGTATCGCTTTGGTCCACCGTCAGTTTGGGGGCGTGTCCGTTTCGTCCCCGGTTGCGCAGCATGGCCATACCCAATTGCAGCACCAACAGCTCCTCAAATACCAATCTTCGCCGCGCCACTGCCAACATCTCATGGGATTTTGGAAAATGGATGTTTTTTAAGGCGTAGCGGATGTGGCACAAAGCGTACTCTTGCCGCAAAGCTTCCGGCAGGGGATCCACGAGACGGTCCTCCCACATGGAAAAGGCCTGACGTACCGCCCCTTCGATCATGCGGGTGGAGAGCCCCTCGGTCTGGGGATACACGGGGCGGATGCTGGCCCCCATCTCAGCTGGCTGGATTTCAGGGGAACTCATCTCCTTCGTCCTGCCGCGGACGGTGACTTTGCCGTAAAACAGATAGTTGTGCCCTGCCCGGATGCGGTCGGCGGCAAACCGGTTGTTGAAGATGGTCACCTTCATTTTCGCCGCTCCATCCACCGCCAGGAACTGATAAAGGGTCATGCCCTGTCGGATGTAATGCGACACGGGAGCCGACAACGCCTCGGCCTGGATGCAGCACACAGTGTCCGATACCGCTTCCGCCAGAGGGGTCAACACGCTCCAGTCCTCATAGCTCCGCGGATAGTGGCGGAGCAGGTCCTCTACCGTTTCAATGCCTAGTTTTTGGTATTTGGCGGCCCGCTGTTCCCCCACTCCCTTGAGTGCGCGGATGGAATGGGTTTCCCTCTTTTCCATCTTAATCCCCTCCTCTCTCCGGCCTCCATCAAAAAAGGGGATGCCCTCAGGCCATGTCAGCACAGCCTGGGAGCCCTCCCCCTGCAAAAGGTCAATCACATTCTCATTCCACAGACAGAATGAAGTAATAAATAGGTTGGCCGCCGTTTACCATGGTGACTTCCACATCGTCCCCCGCCTTGGCGGCGATAGCGCTGCGGGCTTCCTCGGCCTCTTCATCGGTGACGCCTTGGCCGTAAATCAGCGTCACAAAGCTGGAATCCTTCTTCACCATGGTCTTGGCCAGTTTGGTGACAGCACGCACCGGCGTTTTCTCCGAGAAGGTCAATTTGCCGTTGTTAAGGGCGATAATCTCCCCTTCCTTGATGCGATGGCCGTCGTATTCCGAGTCCCGGGCGGCAAAGGTAACTTGGCCGGTGGATACGTGCTCAGCAGCCCGCACCATATCCAGCAGGTTCTCCTCCTGTAGACGGTCAGGATCAAAGCTCAACATGGCCGAAAGGCCCTGGGGAATGGTGCGGGTAGGGACTACTACCACCTTCCGGTCTGCCAAAGCCGCCGACTGTTCGGCAGCCATAATGATATTCTTATTGTTGGGCAGGACATATACCGTCTTAGCCGGCACCGCTTCGACCGCCTCCAGGATATCCTCGGTGGAAGGGTTCATGGTCTGGCCGCCGCTGACGATCTGATCACATCCCAAATCACGGAACAAGCCGTTGATGCCCTCTCCGGCCGACACGGCCACAAATCCCACGTCGTTTTCCGGCTCTGCCCGTTCCAGTTTTGATTTGACGGGCCCTGCTGCCGCAGCTTCTTCTTCCGCACGGCGTTTTTGTTCCCGCATGTTTTCGATTTTCACCGTCAGAAGCTGGCCGTATTTCAGACCCTCCTGCAAAGCATTGCCCGGCTCATCGGTGTGGACATGGACCTTGATGATTTCATCGTCGTCCACCACAACCACACAGTCGCCGATAGACTCTAAATAAGCCCTCAGATTCTTGGCGTCCTCTTCGGCCTTTTGATCGCCGCGGCCCACAATAAATTCCGTGCAGTAAGTAAAGGTGATTTCACCCTCCCACTCGGCGACAGCACGTTTAACCGATGCTTCCGGCTGCTGTTCTTCCTTATTCTCCGAAGGGATGATGATCCCCTTTTGAAACACCGACAGCATCCCTTCCAGGATTAAGGTCAAACCCTTGCCGCCAGCATCCACTACACCGGCCTTTTTGAGTACCGGAAGAAGTTCCGGGGTGGCGGCCAAAGCCCGGTGGGCCCCCTCGCACATGGCCTCCCACACTTCTACCGCCGACGCCCCTTTAGTAGCAGCGCTTTTGCCTTCTTCCGCTGCCACACGTGCTACCGTTAAGATGGTCCCCTCAGTGGGCTTCATGACAGCCCCGTAAGCCGCCTCCACGCCGATGGACAAGGCATCAGCCAATTGCTGTCCGCCCGCCTCCGCGACATCCTTGAGCCCCTTGGCAAAGCCGCGGAACAAAAGCGACAGGATAACCCCCGAGTTTCCTCTGGCTCCGCGCAGCAATGCCGACGCTGCCATACTGGCACACTGGCCGATACCACCCTCCTCAAAACGGGATACTTCCCGGGCGGCCGACGCGATGGTCATGGACATATTGGTACCTGTATCCCCGTCAGGCACAGGGAAAATATTCAGTTCATCTACCTTTTGTTTCTCATTGCCGATTAAGTTGGACGCTGAAATATAAGCGTCCCGCAACTGTGCACCTGTAATCACTTAGAGAACTCCCTCCTCATATCGCGCCTTTGTCCATAAACAAAACCGCTGTTCACCGGGCCGATACAGCACCGTTATTCCTTCTTGAAATGAATCTCTTGGACCCCATTGGATGCTTTGACCAATTTATCCACATACACATTGACCTGTTTTACCGGTAGGCCGGCGGCGCGTTCCACTTCATAGCCCACCTTTTCCACAATGCTCTGGCTGATGGCCGCAATGTTGACCCCATAGGCCACTGCAATATGCACATCCACAAACAAGCCCTCATGATCTGACCATACGCGGATGCCCTTGCCCGGCAGGCTGCCGCCTACAAAAGCCTTTAGTTCCTGTGCGGGACCGCTCGTCGCTAAATCGGCCACTCCATAGCAAGAGGATACCACATGGGCTATCAGCTTGGTAAAATATCCCTGGGAAATGGAAATCGTCCCCCATGCATTTTCCAGCTTGATCATGAAACGCCTCCTCTATTACCCTATTCTAGCAAGGTTTTTAACATGCCTTATCCTAGTAAAATAGGTGGGACCCTATCTCCTTTTAGCCCTGTCTCTTTCCCGGACAGACCAAATGGTTTTACCCTTTTATTCTAACAAACTGACAAGAGAAAAAGCAAGTCATTTTCCCTGTTTCGATACAAGTTTGCCCAATTTTTAGGGAAAATCTCTATTCTTAGCTGTTTCCTAACGTCCAGGATTCAATTCCGTGGAAAGGATCGGCATAAGATGATCCCTCCACACCCCCAATGTTACGGGAATAGGCCATCATTCCCTTGCGGTAACAAATTGGGATAAAGGGCGGATTTTCCTCAAACCCATCCACATATTGCTGCATGGTCATGCCGCCGGAACGCATGGTAGCAAACTGTTCCTGCGCTTGGGCATTATCCGACAATAGGTTTGATAAATCCATATTGGGAGAAAGCTTCATCTCGCCAATGTAAAGGTCGTATTTGCCCCGTTCAATGGCCGTCTGGTACTGGTCAAAGGGCAGGGAATTGACCGACGCACTCATACCCAGATCGTTCAAGGACTGGGCCATCAGTTGGGCAATCTGTACCCGGGCGGTATTTTCCTCGTTGACTAGGATTTCCACTGTAAGCGTTTTGCCGTCTTTGGTAAGAGGGGCAGTGGCTTCTGTTCTCTGGTACCCTTCCTCTCCGAGGAGCTCCTGGGCGGTTTTGGAATCGGCGGTACCGCTCCATCCTTCCACTTCATTGATGCCCGTCCACCCCGGCATAAAGGGGGTGGTGGCTGCCGAGGCATAACTGGAATAAGCCTGCAACGCCAATTGTTCCCTATCTACGGCTAAGGAAATAGCCCTTTTAATGGCGGATGTCTCAGTGGTGTCCAGCTTAGGCGATATGGCGGCATATACCAAATTGGGAAGCTGGATCTGTTTTGTCGCGGCTGCAAAGCGGCCGGGAGTGGACCCATCCGAAAGATCAGTGACATAGAAGCTCAACATATTGATCTCTAAAGCATGCTGGATGGCCTCCTGATCGGCCATATGGACAAGTTCAATGGTCTGCATCGACATTTCCCCGCCGTAATAATAAGGATTGGCTGTCAATTTGGCCGTCACACCGTCCTTCTCATACACATATTTGCCGCTTCCCACTGGGGATTCATCGGTTCCTTGTTTGATAATGGGGAAATCCAGTGTGCTGACAAAGTACGGATCCGCACTTTTCAGATGAATCACCATCTTCCCGTCCTGTATGCCTACCGAATCTACGTTTTGGAACCGTCCGCTATATGCCGTGCTGCCCATGGCCAATTGCATGGAGGATACCACGTCCTCTGCCGTCACTGCCGACCCGTCGGAGAACAAGGCCCCCTCCCGCAGAGTGACCTGACACTGTGTGCCTTCCAACTGGATATCCGACGCAAGGTCATAGCTGGGGCTCAAAGAGGCATCCAGCCGGACCAAGGAGGAATAAAGCAAGGTGGATAAATCCAAATTAAGCCGGTTCTGAGCGGTGTAGGGATTGAGGCTGTCGCCGCTGTCGTAGCTGATTTTGAGCACCGACGGCTTGACCACCCCTCCCTGATCCTCTGCTTGGGAGGAAACTGCGGATGAAGCTTGGCTGCTCGCTGCGCTAGATGTATCATCCTCCAGCATGCTGCATCCGCTGATGCTCACACATACCGCCAACACAAGAGCCGCCTTTGTGATCCAACGATTCATTGGGCCATTCCTTTCTATGACAAACACAAAAGAATTGGTTTTCCTTCTGAAACAAAACAGACGTCGAGCCCTAAGAACTCGCCGCCGCATAGGTTTATTATAGCCTATCCCATCCCTAGATTCAACCGGGTTTCCTTTAAATTCTCTCCACATCCCCCATAAAGCGAACCCTGCCGCATCTTTTGGACACGGCAGGGCGCTGCTGACAAGTTAAAGTAGGGATCTTACTCCAGAAATAAAAAACAATCTCCTTATCGGATCACAAAATTTAGCGGGAGGGTTTCTTCCAAGATTCCTCCTTCCCATCTACCCACCACCGTCACCTGGCGGCTTCCCGCTGTTCCAACGCAGAACTTGATCTTCCAAGTGCGGACATCACCGCGGTCTTCTTTGCTCAGGACAGTATTGCTCAATCCTTTGCCGCGCTCGTTCTGAAGACTTATCTTGTCCACATTGGTAGTGGTTTCCACCGTGACAATGATGTCCTCATTGACAGAGGCATTGTATTTATCGGCCGATACCTCTAATAATTTGGGTTCTACCTCCGGTGGCGCCACGCCTACGTCAATTGTAGCGGTGGCCACTGGACCGCTCCATCCGTCGGCATCATGTACCACAACGCTAATCTGGCGGTTGTTTCCAGCCGTACCCACACTGGTGGTTACCGTCCATATGCGACGTCCGGGTTCCGTACGGACAGCCATCTTCTGGATACCCAGATATCTACCGTTTTCGTTTTGCAGTCCCACACGGTCCACGTCGTCCGGGGTGACGACGGTCAGGATGATGCTTTCGTTGACAAAATAGGAATCCTTATCGGCCTCTACTGTGATTTCCGTCTTTTCCTCCATCTCCTTGACCCGGGATTCAGCGGTGTTAAAGCCTTCCAGCTTAAAAGTGGGGGTTTCACCCTGTAGTTTCGCCTTGTCGAATTCCACGGAGATCTTCTTGGACTGGCCGGGCATCAGCGCAAAGTAGTTGTCGGAATAATAGGTGGGGAGAACCAATTCGTTCCCGTCAGGCTGCACGGTCTTGACGCGGGTCATGACGGCCGGGATATCGGTATTGTTGCTCACCTGGATGGTGTAACGATAGACATCGCCTGCTGTGTCGGCCGAAAGGATTTGTCCATCCAGCTCAGCTTGTTCCAAGGTGCTCATGTCCTGGTAATCCCGGTAAGATTGGGTATTCTCCCAGTAGAAATTGCTGGCCAGGATGTTTCCTTGGGCATCCACGATTTCACACTGCATGAACTTGATGGGTGTGACGCCCTCACCGGTAGGCCATTCCACGGCAAACATGGGTTTCACTTGGTCCACACCCACGGTTTCTGCCGTCTCTTCCTGGGTGCTGAGCAGGTTTCCATTCATGTCGTAGATGCGTATACGGGCGGTCAAATCGGTATATTCCTTACCAGTATCGTTGGTAATGGAAATGGTGTTGGGGTTGGGATTGTACATGGGGCCGATGGTTTCATTCTTTGCCGATTCCTGGGTGGGGTTCCAGATAATATTGAGCGGCTGGCTGGCGGTCTTTAAGGCATAGTAGCCGGCATTGGTATCGTAGTAGTAATCGTAAATCTGCCACACTGTGGACGGCCATGCCGATTGGCTCATCCACATCAAAAGGCCGCTGGAATTGTCCTCGGCAAAGGATTCAAACATGGCTTTATGGCCCTCATAGTTGACCATCTGGGCGATGCGTGAGAAGTCCTTGAGAGTATCGATGCTTTCCTCCGCTTCGTAAGCGTACATGAAATTCTTAAACTGACGGGCATTCTGGGCGCCGCTGTTGGCAAAATCGTGGATGCCCCATACGTCGTCCATGGGCCACTGATGGCTGCCCAACATCTTGACCATGCTCTCGTAGGCTGGGAAATTGGGCATGCCGCGTTCGGTATGTAACTGTGGATTGGCGCCTGCGCTGCTGCTGGAGAAGTAATCCCGCGGTGTCTGGACGGTATAAGGACCCTGGCCATTGATGCCAAAGTCCTCGGTATTGGAGGATTTTACATAGTAGCGGCTTCCGTCCAGGCTTCCCACTTGTTGCACGCCGTCGTTTCCAATGTTAGCTTTGCCGGCAATGGTACTGGTGAGGAATTCCTGGATATCAGCAGGCGGAATGCCTTCGTTGCGGGCGCAGTAGATGGCCATACTGGGATGTTTGCGGTTTCTCTTGATCTTATCAGTAGCATTGTCAAAGAACATTTCACGGTCCACAGGGTCAGGGCCGTCGGAGGGGTTGGCAAGCCAGAAGTCGTCCCAAATCAGGATGCCATATTTATCGCAGGCCTCATAGAACTCCTCTTTCCAGGTCTGCCCCACCCAGTTGCGGATCATGGTAAAATTGGCCTCGGCGTGGAGGCGGATTTTTGTCTCATAGTCCTCGGCATCGGCCGCCAGGTTGGAGTCATCCATGCCCCAGTTGCCGCCTTTGAGGAAGATGCGCACACCGTTGCAGTACAGATTTAGGGCCGAACTGTTGGAGGCCCCCCAGCCGCTTCCCTGTTCCCCTGTACGGGTAAATTCCAGTTGGCGGATACCAAATTGGAAGGTCTGGGTATCTTCAATAGTAGGCCACCAGGACGATCCTGTCGCCGACTGGATTTCACAGGTGTAGAGGGGCTGGTCGCCGTAGGTATTGGGCCACCAGACTTGGGGATTGTCCACATCCACCTGGATGGATACTTCCTTGGTCTCCCCTGCCGCCAGGACGATACCCTCCTGGGAGAATTCGATCCCTCCAGGCTGGATGGTACCCTGGACGGCGGCGGTTGTTTCGGAATCACCGGGATTGGCAATCTCTGTGCGGACGGTCAGATGCGCTTTGGACAAATCATAATTGCCCTGCTCATCCTTATCAAAGGTCGTTTCAATCCAAGGATCGGTCAGGCAGATATCCCCCTCCCGATAGCTGAGAAATACATCGTCGTAAAGGCCGATGTTGCGGCCGCGGATGGTGGGGACCCAGTCCCATCCCACCGAGGCGTGGATGGAGGGGTTGTCGGCTCCCAGCATGCCGCCGTTTGTGTTGGTGGTATTGGCGTCCTGGCAGGTGGTCAGGCCGGGATGTTCAGGGGCGATGATGCGTACCGCCAAGTAGTTCTTCTCCCCGTAATTGACCAAATCGGTGACGTCAAATTGGCCGCGGGTATAAGCGCCGTTGATTTCACCCAATTCTTGGCCGTTGAAGTACACAACCGCCTTCCAGCTGACGGCATTGAAGTTGAGCAGCACCTTTTGCCCCTGCTTCTCTTTAGGAACCACAAAATTATTGCGGTACCAGAAGTTGGAGCGGAAATAGGAGTCTGATACCGCCAGCTGATTGTCGCTGACATTGGTATCCGGGACAGCCCCTGCTTCCAGGTAAGAGGTTAGCACCGTACCGGGCACTACCGCCGGCAGCCAAGTGGAATCGTCGTAAGCGGCCGATGCCACTTCCCCACCGGTAACGTCCCCGATGGCGCTTTCCCGTTCCACCTTCCAATTGCCGCCGGTGAGGGACTGTGTCCCGTCCTCATTCTCGCCCGGCATGGGATCAATGGTATAGGAAAGATTATTGGTCCCGATGACTTCCATCTCCTGAAGGCTATAGTTGTCCCCTGCGCTCTCTTCCATTAAGACGCGGACATACCGGGCCGTCTTGGTGGGGATCTTGTTGGACACCGTTCCACCCTTTTGGTTTTTGACGTTGGAGACGGTTTTCCAATTCTCTGCGTCGTCGGATACTTGGATCTGATACTTGGTGGCATAATTTTCTTCGCCCCAAGTAAGCCGCAATTCGTCAAAAGTGCTTTGTGCACCCAAATCTATGTATACCCACTGTTCCCCAGCGCCGTCGCTGGTCCAGCGGCTGACAAAGGGGGCGTACTTCAAATTGACGTAATCCCCATACTTGGACGTTTCAAAGAAGTCCACCTCCGCCACGTTGAGATAGCCGCCTCCTGTGGCCGAACCGGTGATCTTGAGCCGATAGTAGGGATATGCCGTTTCATTTTCAAAAGGGAAGGCCAGTGTCGCCCAACTTCCGCTGGAACGATAGGTATCAAAGGTATTGCCTTCAACGGTATCCAGCACGTCCCAGTTTTGCCCGTCCTGAGACCCTTCAAAGGTCCAGTTTCCAGGGGCGTTGCTGCCGGCGCGGGCGGAGATATCGTACCGTGTCACAGCGGTGGGTTTACTGGGCGTAAACTGGAGGATCATAGGGTTCTCCTCGGATGCACTGCCACTTCCCCCGGAATAGATCATGTCGTCGAACATGCCGTTGGTCGATCCGGAGGGGGAAGTCAACGTAGGAGCTGTCCAAGAGATATCCTCCCCTACAATGCCGTCGGTAATAAGCTGGGCGGTTTCGTTGAAGTCCATAGCGCTGGATTGATAGGCCATGCGATGGTAAGCAAGGTTTCGTTCTTCTCCTGACGACGGTGTGGCTGTGGACACGGGAGAAGTGGAAATCATCACGCCGGCCACCATTGTCAAGGCAAGACCTATGCTCAGGATTCTTCGGCTTTTTTTCATGATGCTTTCTCCTTTTCTTGTTTCTTGCTTTTCTTAACCTTTTACCCGATTAGAAATACGATCCCCCTTCCTCAATTAAAATAACACCTTAAAAAGGCGTTTCTTCCCTTTTGATCCTAGTTTTTACTATACTTAAAATTTGATAATTGTCAACTATTATTCTTTGTTATTTTAAAAAATTATAATACAAAATATCTATAAATATTTAAAAATAGCTTGAATTATCCCTTATTTATTTCTTTGCAGACAAAAAGGCCGGCATTATCCTCTCAGATAATGCCGGCCTTTTCTGCTCTTTATGATTTGTCTTTTTCCTTATCGGGTGATGACAATGGAGCTCTCTACACTGTACGGCAACCATTGTCCCGCATAGTCCGCGCCATAGAAGCTAAAGATACGCATTCCAGCCGTACCTATGGACAATTCAAGAGTCCAGGTACGGACGCCATCTTGATCCTCATAGCCTAATACAGTAAAGCCCATTGCCCGTTCATTCTCGTTGCGCACCGACAGTTTGGATACGCCGGTAGAAGTACGCACTGTTACCTGAACAGGTGTATTTGCCGCCGCATTCTTTTCTACAAAACGCGCATTGATCATACGGGCAGGTTCTATCCCGTCAAGGGTTACATCAAAAGTAACCTTTACATCGGTGGTCTCCCACTGGCCGTTGCGATGGATCTTCAATGTGAGGGTTCGGCCCTCGCCTACGCTGCCAAGGGACGCCTGGAGGTTCCATCGTTTCTCATCGCCCGGTCTGACAACCGAGTGTACCTTGGTCAAACCAATGGCTCTTCCATTTTCATTGATCAGGCTGACGCCGTCTACATCCGACGGGGTGTAGGCTGTGAAGGTGATAGTCTCATTGACCTGGTAAGAATCCTTATCCGTCACCATATTGATGTCGCTGGGGATCTCTGCCGCCTCGTAAAGATGGAATTCATAGATACGGGCCGAGATGGAATCCGCGTTATCGCTGGTAGGTTTGGTGATATGCAGCCGGAAATAACGGCCTTTCACTGGCTGAACCAGATAACGGTCGGTAATATTTTCTGTATTGCCGGTGACAGTATCCACATCCATCCAGCCGGTTTCACCGTCCGGGCTGACCTGCAGTGAGAAGTCCTGTGTGATATAGCTTTGCTGCTCTTTACCAGCGTGATAGACATACCATCTATCTACGTAGTATTCTTCTCCCAAGTCCACTTCGAGCCAAAGGGTACCGTCGGTGCTGTATTTAGAACGACAATCCCACTTGGTATTTTTATCTCCATCTACTGCTGCAGATCCATTCGAGCTTTCGGGGCCGTCCATGTAATTGGTTTCGGTCTTCTTGCCCAGGGTAAGGGATCCCTCCGGGATGGGCTCTTCCGGGCTGTAAACTTCGAATTCGTAGATTCGGGATGTCGCCGAACCGGTCTGAGTTGCTTTTGTAACATACAGGCGCACATACCGGGCGCTCACAGGATTGGCAAGAGTACGGTCAATGGTACCGGCTGTATTGCCCTCGATACTATCCGCTGACAACCACTCATCGCCTATCTTAATCTGGAATTCGCAGCTATCGGTGTTGTAGCCGGAGCTTTCACCACCGACACTGGCATTGTGAACGACCCAACGATCAATTAAATAATTGGCGCCAAGATCAATTTCCAGCCAGTTTCCTCTTCCAGTTTCATCGACTGTCGTGCAGCACCATTTGGTTGTGTCGCTGCCGTCTACAGCGTATTTTGGTCCTTCCGAATCCTTCGTGAAGCCGTTTGCACTAGCAGGTTTATTCAGCGCCAGGTTTCCTTTGCCATACTCTGCGACCGGAATCTTAATGTCAACGCTGACCGCTTCGGATGCATTGGAGTAATTGAAGCTGTAGTCTTCTGCTTTTACCTTATAGTAATAAGTTCCCTCTTTGCCAGGAGTATCAGTGTAGGCGGTATCGCGGGTATCGGCGATCTCTGTGGATTCGTCGGCCACAAAGTCAGCGGTGGTGCCGCGGTAGATGTGATAACGATAAACGCCGTCGTTGTCGGTAGAAGCATCCCAGCTGAGGGCAGCCAGACCTACTTCGCCAGCCGTTTCGTTGACAGTCAAGTTCTGGATATCGGTGGGAGGCTCGGTTTCACGTTCCGCGCAGCCCCAGTCACTGGCTTCCGGGCCCATGACAAATTTCAACTCGCCGCCGTTTTTGATGTCGTCATAGGTGATGTGAGCCACATCCAAAGGTTCTCCATTGAGGGTGGCCGATTGGACGTAGATGTTCTCATCCGAGACGTTTTCACCCAGGATCTTGAAATCCTTGCCATTTTCCAGATGATAGGTCACTTCCTCCAAACGGGTGCCGCTGAGATAGTAATCGTTGGTGCCCGAATAGGGGAAGAAGCCGGACATCAGGAACATATACACGGAGCTCATGGCGCCGTTGTCTTCATCGCCGGGATAGTCGCGCTGCGGGAACTTCTTGAGCAGCTCATTGGCCCAGTAGGACGTAAGGTCGGGACGCTGGATCGCGTCGTTGCTGAACAACCATATGGTGTAGAAAGACGGCTCGTTGCTGAAGTCGATGAGGTTATTTTCCAAAGCGTATTCCAGACGGGCGATGAACGCGCCTCTGCCGCCCATCTTTTCCACGATGGTCTCTGCGTCATAGACATTGTAATAGGCCATCTGCCAAGCGCTGGCTTCATAGAAGCCATCCCAATCTTTGAGATTATTATTTTGGAAAGTTCCATCTTGGTTCCTGACGTGAGGGAAACCAGTAAAGCCATCGCTTTCCGCTTCATCATCCCATATGTTGAGCCAGTTCTTGGAGCGGGCCAAATACTTCTCGTAATCCTCGGTCTTACCAAGGCCCTTTGCCATCTGGGCGATTCCCCAGTCGTTGTAGGCAAAGTTCATGGTAGCCGAACCAGCACTAAGACGCCAGTCATACGGAGAGGGTGCGCTGCCAAAGTGATAGCCGTACTCCCGATAATTTTCTGTACGGTAATTTTCTGCACTTACCAGTACAGCCTCATAGGCTTTTTCCCAATTCACGCCGGGAATCTGTTTCAGATAAGCGTCGGTGATGACATTGTCGGTATCGTTGCCCTGGCCGCAGTAGTAGGGCTTGCCTTGAATAAAGGCGTCGGCCAGTTCACCGTCGTTGAGGGCGCGGTTGATAAAGGAATTGACCACTTCTCCCACCATGCTGGGGCGGATGATGCTGAGCATGGGGAAGGCGGTCTTCCAGTTATCCCACATAGTGTAGAAATCGTCCCAGTATCCGTGGTCGGACACACGGTTGCGGGGCTGGACGTTGAGATGATAGAGAGCTGTATAGAACTTCTCTTTCTGGGCAGCCGGCGTATTTTCACCCAATTCAATGCGGCCTAGGATATCGTTCCACTCGTCGGCTCCTTCCTGCATGACGGCGTCAAAGTCAAAATCCGGGACTTCCTCTTCCTGGTAAGCCTTGGCTTTTTCCACGCTGTCAAAGGAGACAGAAATCTTGGCATAGATCTCTTCATCTTCTTCGGTATCAAACTGGACATAGGCGCCTAACCGTTTGTTGTTACCAGCGTCTACTGATTTTTCCAGCAGATCTTCCTTCAGTCCGTCCTGATCCCAGACGCACATCTTGGTAGGCTCTTTGCTGAATTCAATGGTGAAGTACAATTCATAAGGGGCGGGATTCCAATTCTTTTTGTAGGTACCGCCGCCGGTGATGGTGTTGGTCTCGGGATCGATGGTGATGGAGCCTTCGTCCAACGCCACTTGATTGCCGATTTTACGGCTGATATCCAGCACAATGCCGGATTTATCATTCTTCGGATAGGTAAAACGATAAAGGGCGGTGTGTTCTTCCGGTGTGATCTCGGCCTTAATATCGTATTTGGTCAGGTCAACAGTGTAGTAGTTGGGATTGGCGTCCTCGTTGGCTTTGCCAGAGGCGCGGCTGTTTTCATCAAAGATGGGGTCGCCCACCTGAGGGGACAGCATAAAATTGCCGTAGGTCTTCGTACCGCCGGTTCCCTGGACATACAGCTGACCAAAACCGACGATATCCTGGTTTGCACGGTAGCCGCCGGTTTCACAGTTCCGGGTCTCCGGGCTGGGGCTGACCGATCCGTTGGGACGGGTGGGACCTGCAAAACAAGCGCCGTTTCCTTCCGCGCCAATCAGGTTGTCCACATAGGAAATGGGATTGTCTTCCCCCTCCCCTTGGTCTTGCGCGTAAGCCGATGGACCCACCAAGGCGACGCTACAGAGCAACGCCCCGGTGCACACCAACGATAGCGCTCGTTTGAATGGACTTCTCATTTTTCTTTCACTCCTTCAATAAAATTTTTGGGATTTACCTTTAAAATATTATAATATATTATTTTACAATATCTTTTTGTTTAAATATTATTAAAATTGTCAATCCATATATTTTACATTATATTATTTTTTACAGTATGGCCAAAAGAAATACCCGGCCGATGCAAAACATCGGCCGGGCAGGCTATTTGGGGCTATAAGGGCTGTCAAATAAGGGGATTATGCGTAAACCTCAATTTCATACAAGGAGTATCCGTATTTTTCCATAGCACGGGCCTCCCCGTAAACTCGGATATACTGGGCAGACTGAGGTTCCTCAAAGGTATAGGGTTCGGTTCCACCCTTGCTGTTTTCGTTGATCACCAGGTCGGTCCATTGCTGGCCGTCATCCGAGATCTGGATGCGGTATTGGGTGGCATAGGCAGCTTCCCACTTCAGGACGATTTGGGAGAAATTTATAGATTCTCCAAAATCCAACTGCACCCACTGAGGATCTACTTTCCAGTTGGAAGCCCAACGGGTGGCATCGTCCCCATCGTTGACATTTTTAATGCTGTGGTCAGCGCCTTCACTCTGTTGCTGATTTTCCTCCGAGCTAGCGGTGGCCACGGCGTCGAGGGCTAAATTGGGGAATTCCCAGGCCTCCAGCTGTTTGCTGGTCCGCAAGGGGGTGGTATACGCATCGCCGCCCAGCAGGAAGGCCTTGACCTCGTACATGGTCAAATCCTCCTCATCGGGCACCACGATGGGAGCTGTTTTAACAGTAGCGGTCTCGCCGGCTGCCACGGTCACTTCTTGGGGATTGACCTGGATGTCCTCCAGTTTGCCGTCCTTATACAGGGCGATCACCGGATTGACCTTCATGCTGGACTGTTCGGCCAAACCAGCTACCTGGACTTCGGCATAGATTTCACCGGCCGATACCTGGGTGATGCTCTCATTGTCTCTCTCAATGGAGAAACCTTTAATGTAATTGGCTTCGGGCTCATCACCAATTTCACTAGATACGATGTTCCAGCCCTCCACACTGAACACCGGCTGGCCGCCATTCAGGTATTTCTCATCAAATTCCACGGTGATTTCCTTGGATTCGCCGGGCATGAGGGAAATGTAGTTGTCGGAATAATAGGTG
>CAJFOZ010000009.1 GCA_904397895.1 uncultured Clostridia bacterium | reverse complement strand
GCCTATGAAATTGCAGTAGAAAATGGATATTCAGGAACAGAAAACGAATGGATAGAATCTCTCCATGCTTCTGCTAATCAAAGTGGTGTAAATGTAAAAACTGCTGCGTTTTCTTCTGACGGCGAACTACTAATAACCTTATCGGATAACACGATCTTAAACCTTGGTAAAGCTGTCGGTAAAGATGGAAAAGACGGTATACCTGGCCAAAATGGGGCCGATGGTAAGGATGGTATACCCGGTAAAGACGGCCAAGATGGTGCTCCTGGGGTTCCGGGAGAAGATGGGATTAATAAGTACGTCAATTATGTGAAAGTAAAATCCACCCCTACCTATTACATATTACATATCAGACGGTCTATAAAAGAAGGGAAAAAATCCATCCGATGTGTCTTTTTCCTGTTTTTGATCCATCGTTTCTTCCTCCATGCCTTTCAAAACGTTTTGTCTGTCAGGCTCGGAAAACCAATGCGAAATAGGATTTTGTTCCGGATCGGAACAACGATAAATATTCATCTATAAAAACCTCCAATCCATACTTGGTTCATTCTTAACATATGCCATTGTAACTCCCTTGGTTCCATAATTCGTCAGTTGTCCTTTCCTTTTCCCAATACCTTATTAAAATCCCAAAAATCATTTCATTTTTTTTAATTTAAATTAACCTCAAGGTCTGTTCCCTTACGGATGCGTGTCAGCCCCTTTGGCGGGATTATTGGCAGTCCTTCTATTGCTGATCTTTTTATCCGGACGAATCGTTAAGCCTTTTCTGAAAATTATGAGAAGCACAAACGGTTTATTACCGATGCCGGCCATGAACTGAAAACCCCTCTAACGGTTATAAACGCCGACGCGGAAGTATTGGAAATGGACTTTGCCAAAAACGAATGGTTGAGTGATATCCAGAACATCCCAGCGTATCAGCCAACATCGTTACTGTTGGAACTTCCTCAAGAGGTAAAAACATTGGATTTGAAACATGAGAAAGATCGCTATGAATAGTATATCGTAGAGATTTAATAGGACGACGTGTATCAGGCGGGAAAAATAGAACCACATCGCTACCCAGTACGTCGTGTCCACTATAACTGCATCGGGCTATCTGTAATACCGGACTTAATAATAGTATGGCAGTTTTGATGCCTGATGTGCTTTTGATTGGATGCTAGAAAAGTTTTAATTATGCGGTGTTTCTGAAATGAAACTTCTATGTTCTTGCTTTGGATAATACAAAAATGAACTCCGCATATGGAAATTTAGCCCGAGAAAACGCCCTATTTTCAAGGACTTTCGGCTTCGGTTGATGGTGTAGGAATACGATTGATTATATTCCCTGTGCTGTTTTTGCGAAATCTTCCTACATTTTTTATAGTAAGGCGATACTGGAGTACGGTTTCGTTCAGACAAAGCGAAATCGAAAAGTACAACGGAAACATCACCAATATTTGGATTGTTTTAGCTATTTGGTGTGCCATTTTAACGTGAACGCATGTATTTTATATTTTATTTTGTATCATTTTCTATTCTTAAAGTATCAAACTAAATATATAGATGCCCATCACCTATATATTTGGTCAAAAAAGCGAGAGCAATCCATTTTGGAAAGCTCTCGCTTCTTCATGCTCGGTTTTTGAAAAAGAGTCGGTTCCTCTTCTGCCGAAAACACTGGCTAAAAAGGAAATCAAAAACCATGGCTATGTTCTTTTTAACTTTTTCGTCAGGGAAACAGTTGTTATGCAGAGGGACTCCAGGATCGCAATTGTTTTGCGCCTCTTAACGGAGCAAAGTTTTCATTCAAAATAAAAGCTTTGATACTGACATCCTCCAAGCTACTTCCGGTTGGAATAGTGACCTTCGGGGAATAGACCACATAGGTCTTGCCCGCCTCCACGTCCAGGGTCATGGTCTCGGCCGCCGTGCTCAGCAAAATGCCATCCTGATAGGCGGTGATAACCGGTGTAAAGGTGATGGTACCGCTTTGGGATGCTACGAAAGTCACCTTGGCCAGGAAGTCGCCTTCATCCACGTAATAGACGTTGGGGCCGTCTTCCCTTTGTACAATAGTGAAATCTCGGATATTTTCTTCCAAATTGTCGCTGCCGATGGTCTCGTCGACTACATTGTAGCCGCCCAGCAAGAAGATGGGGCTTCCTCCTTCCAGATACTTGGGATTGAATTCAGCCGTCACTGTCTTGGAATCACCCGGCATCATCGTGATATAGTTGTCGCTGTAGAAGACCGGCAAAACGTCTTCGCCCGCTTCATTGACGGTGCGCAGGCGGGCCTGGATGGCCGGAATGTCGGTATTGTTTTCCAAGGTAAAGGTATACAGGACATTGCCGTTTTCCAATTGCTCCTGCTCCGATACGGAAACTTGCAGTTTAGTGGATTGCAGGTCATCCATGGCGGTATAATCCTGATACTCGCTGCGGTTCCACCAGTACAGGTTCTCGCCCAGAACGCTGCCATCAGAGTCCTTGACCACCAATTTTATGAAGACAAGGTCGGTGGAGGAGGCACTGTAATCGGCAGTATCCAACACAATGCCGTAGGAATCGGCAGGCAGGCTCGCGGTGTCATAGTTTTCTTCGGAAACCATTTTACCGTTTGCATCGTAGAGGGTGGCGGTGGTGGTGACATCGGTATAATTCTCACGGGTCAGGTTGGAAAGCACAATCCGGTCGTCCCTAGGATCGATGACGGCATGGGTGGGCTGGTTGCCCGCCTTCAGGCCAAAGTAGCCGCCGTTGGTATCCAGGAAGTAGTCGTAGGTCTGCCACATGAAGGACGGCCAGGACGACTGGCTCATCCACATCAGCAGGCCGTTGGAACGGGTGACCGTCAACGCCTCAAAGAGCGCCCTGTGGTTCTCGTAGTTGATCAGCTGGGAAATGTTGGAGAAATCGGTAAGGGTATAATCCTCTGCCACTTCTTCCACCATCTGATACATCTGATTTTGATACTCGATGAATTCCGGGCGTGTCTCATCGGGATTCTGGCCCCACGGTTGGCCTACCGAGTCGCGATAATAGAAGTCGCTCTCGCGATAGGATTTCAGCGACTTAATATAGGTATTGGCCGGGCCGTTCATATAGAAAGTGAAGTCATGGACCGCCCAGGACTCGCTGATGGGCCACTGGTTTTCTTCCCGCAGGAACTTCTGGATGCTCTGCTCGGTGGGGACGTTGGGGATGCCGCGCTCACTGCGCAGTACCGGGCTGCTGACATCGTTAAAGTAGACCTTGGGATCGCCCAGGGCGTAACCGCCGCCGCTGCCCACCGGGGCGCTGGCGGAATGGGGGAAGTAGTAGCGGGTGTGGTCGTAAGGCTCCACCGCTTCGTCGACAATGCGGTCAAACAGATTGTCGGGCGGATTGTCTTCGTTCCGGCCGCAGTAGAAGGTCAAGGACGGATGCATGCGGATATTCTTGACCTTGTCGATGGCATTTTCAATAAACATGTCGGTGTCAGACGGATTGGGGCCATCCCACGGATTGGCCAGCCAGAAGTCATCCCACACCAAGATGCCATACTTGTCGCATGCATCGTAAAACGCCTGGTTGTTGGTTTGACCGACCCAGTTGCGGATCATGGTCATATTGGCCTCAGCATGCAGGCGGACCTTATTGTCGTAGCTTTCGGCCGTATCCAGTTTCATGGCGTCGTCCATACCCCAGTTGCCGCCCTTGCACACGATGCGCGTGCCGTTGCAGTAAAGGGTCAGGTAGGTGTCCACCGGGTAGGTGAACTCGCGTACGCCAAACTTAAAGCTCTCAGTAAAAGACTCTTCCTCCCCTACTTGAACGTCCACATTGACGGTGTAGAGAGGCTGGTCGCCGTAGGTGTTGGGCCACCACAAATCGGGATCCTCCATGACGATACCGTCGATGACGATATCCTGGCTCTCCCCAGCCTCCAATTCCACCGTCTTGGAGAAGGTGAGGCCGCTGGGCTCAATCACGCCGTTGATCACAGCTTCCACCGGGCTGCCGGTCCGGTTGGTGGCGGTGGTGCGGTAGGTGAGATCGGCCTTGGAATCGTCCAAAGAATAGGTTCGGACGGTATTCTCTTCCACAGTAGACTGGTCTTCCGAATAAATCCGGATTTCCTGGATCTTAGGCGGCAGGACGCCTTGATCGGAGTTGACGCTGGTCATGCGCTCCAGAGTGGTAAAGCGGATGTATTTTGCCGTATGGGGCACAAATTTGCTGGATGACCACCAGGAACCAGGCACTCTGCCGCTCACAGTAGGAGCGGTGATCACATTGGAAACGTTTGCGCCGGTGATCTCATCGGTCCCGGGAATCGGATCGATGGTGACGGTGCCATTTCCAAAGTCCACTTCGCCGCCGGGATGGGAATCGAGGTTGACCCACTCTTCTCCATCCTCCGACACCTGTAGGCTGAATTTAGCGGCGTTTTGGGATTCGTAGGCGGCGGCCGGATAGACCTCGCCCCACAAAATCTCCACTGTACCAATTTCTGTGGGCTCGTCCAGTTCAAGAATCAATTGGGTGCCGTCTTCATTGGCGGGCATCCATTCGGTGGCCACATTGCCGTCGGCCGCATTGGCTGCCGTATCCTCCCCGCTAGTGGCGGTAACCGAGGCAAGGCTCTCTGTGGCGTGGTTGGTCAGCTGGGCAAGTCTGGATGTTTCCTCAATGTCCAGATCGGTTTCCATCCAGGAATCGTCCAATCTTACGTCGCCGCTGTAGCTGAGGTAAACATCGTTGTAGATGCCGGTATCGCGGCCGCGGATGGTGGGCATCCAGTCCCAGCCGATGGAGGCGTGGAAGGTGGGATTGTCCACACCCAGGTTTCCGCCGTTTCCGCCGGGGCCGCCGGCAAGGCTCTGATGGGAAACCATCTCATAGGGAGGATCGCCCAACTCTCTGGAGCTCCCTCCTTCGCTGCGGTACCAGGGATGATCGTTCATATAAATGTAGACGGCCAGGTAGTTTTCCCCGCCGTAGTTGACATACTCGGTGACGTCAAACTTACCGCGGATAAAAGCGCCTTCAATGGACTTCTCCCGCCCTTCAATGGCGTTGGGAAGCAGGTGCCCATTGAAGTATATATCGGCCTTCCAGTTGATGCCGTCAAAGTTCAAATAGGTCCGCAGGCCCTCTTGGGATTCGGGGATCACAAAACTGTCGCGATACCAGAAATCG
>CAJFOZ010000008.1 GCA_904397895.1 uncultured Clostridia bacterium | reverse complement strand
GCCTGCACTGCACAGACAACAAGCCCTTTCGGTTGCTTGAACAATTTCTACTGCAAAATATTGTCTAACTTTTTGGGGTCACTTCAAATCAACGTGGGGATGGGCTTTGCTTGTGTCTTGAAGCTCTCAGAACACTTAGCTCCAGATGGCTTTCATCAGGGTGGGGTAAGCTTCGTCGATGATCTGCACGCAGATGCTCACGCAGCGGCGGCCGACGATACCGGCTGTCTCCACAGTAATCTCCGTATCCAGGCAGGCAATGATGTCATTGTCCTTATCCACATAAAAACGGACCCATTTATACCGGCCATTGACCTCGTTGAGGGCTACCAGTACGGCATCCATTTTGTTCTTGGGCACCTTGCCAATGTCAAAGCAACGGATGGCCATGGTCTCTTCATCGTCGTCAAAGAAGCAGGCCAGATTAATATCATCCTTATTGTCGCCGCCGTACAGGAGGCGGATGCAATCGGTATCGCCGCCTTCGCTCTCTCTCCACTTGATGCCCTTTTCGGTTAGATAGTCCGAAAAAACACGTGCACTTGCAGTTTTCATAGGTACTGTCATCTCCTTTTTGAGAAATAGGATTTCTAGATAGACCCATGTTGGATCCATCTATGTCAAAACACCTAACGGTATTATAACCTTTGGAACCTTCTAAAATTGTTTCTATTTACATCACCGACAGCGCTTTCACCAGCTGCTTTTGGACGTTTAACTTGGACACTGCATAAATTTCATCCCCGCTGTAAATGACGGTGTTGCCTCGAGGGATAAAGAATTCGTTTCCCCGGACAATAGACACAATCAAACACTCCTTGGGTAAATCAATCTGCTGGAGCCGTTTTCCATTGAGCGCTGAATTCTCTGGGACGGTAAATTCCAGGATCGCCCCTTTGCCGCGGATATTGGTTAACATCTGCATACCGGCAGTGTCCACCTCGTGCTCAATTATTTCAGCAATACGGCTGGTGGAAGAAACCGGGATCTTAATTCCCAAAGCCCGCATAACCTCTTCGTTCTTGGGATTGTTGGCCCGGGCGATGGTTTTATCGATATGGAAATGCAAATTGGCCAACTGGCACGCAATAAGATTGTCCTCATCGCGGCCGGTAACCGCTACAAAAGCGTCGGCCTTGGCAGTATCTGCTGCAATCTGGGCCTCTAACGTAGTGCCGTCACCACATACCACCGGGATGTCTAACTCATCGGCTACATGGGCACTGAGCATTTTACTAATTTCAATTAAATGCACTTCATGGCCATTTTCAATCAGTGCCTTACAGAGGAAGTATCCTACCTTTCCTCCTCCTACGATTACAATTCTCATACAACCTCACTCCTTTCGTCAGTCCACCGCTCGACAGAATAGAATGCGGTCGGTATCTTTTAACGTATAATCCTTAGGGATACTGGAGGCGAATATCACTCCACCCAGCTGCTGGCGGATGCCAATGATCTCCTCATTGGGCTGCAGGGGAACTGCTGCCAATGTCTTACCCCGGAGGGTACGATCCACATGACGGGCCGAAAATCCCAAAGTGCAGCTCTGGAAAGTAATGGTATGGTCTTCGCCTTCGTCCAGTAAGGCCGTGTAGAGGGAATCGGTCGTCAGGCGGGTAGGGCAGACGGTGGTTAATCCAAAGTGATTAAACACATCTTCCCGGGCCGGATCGTATACGCGGGCGATGACCTTCGGCACCTCAAAAATCTTGCGTGCCATTTGAGAAACCATAATATTTAAATTATCATCAATGGTAACAGCCGCTAAAGCATCGCAGGCTTCAATTCCCGCATTGCGCAGCACATCCTTATCCATGGGCACGCCTGCCACCGTCACCCCGCGGAAATTAGGACCCAAGCGTTCAAACTGGGAGGCATCCCGGTCCACAACCGATACATCATGGCCATAGTCATTGAGCATCATTGCCAGGGCGCCGCCCACTTTCCCGCAGCCTACAATCAAAATATTCATTCCCACACCTCATTTTACTGATAAAAGAAAAAGGCCCCGCTTATCTGGCAGGGCATTCATAAGCTAAACAAGCATCTGCAACCTTCCTACAAAAAAACAAAGCCGCCAAAATGCACCTCTATTCTAACGCCGCGATTTCCCTTTGTCAAGCACAGTACAACACTTCGTCATTTTGCATTGTCCTGTGGAATATTCCTGCACGATAGCGCACAAATTTTCCTTTTTATACGCTGTATCTCAAACAAATTACTAGCATTCCACCCTACCAATGCGCAACGATATATCCTTTGGATTTTTAATAGGAATAGGCCGCTCTATCGAAAGGATAAAGCGGCCTATTCTTAGGGATTGAGGGGACTGACAAATCTATGATAACTACGTCGATGGCATTTTGCCATCTGACCGTAGGATAACGCCGGATGGTTGCCTCATCTCCCTTTCCGATTATCGAATGCAGAGCTTGTGTTTGATCAGCTGGGATGTCCCGAAGAACAGCGCTACGATTTCTACAAGCTGGAAGATAAATCCTCCTAAACCAACGGTAGCCGACATGGTTACACTATTGGGGGTAACAAGCATTCCCAACATATTGTTTCCTACCAAGCGGAGGCCTTCTGTGGTCATTTGGAACCCGATGGGGATGAACAACGTCAAAATCGACTCGACGGTGGACATGACCAGGCTGATCCCAAGATAGAGAAATACGGCCGACACAATGCTGTACCGTTGGAATGCAGCGGTGTTCGCCAGGGTGATGGCAAAAAATACCTGCCCCAAAAAGACGATCATCCCTACCAATAGCGTCCCGCCAAAGAAGGCGATGTACTGGATCCAAATACTGACGTCCACTGTTTTGAAAATCACCATAATGCTTGAAAAGAATTGGCTTCCATCTCCTGAATACAGCAAGAGTAGGAAAAGTGCCGCCATCCCTACACAGACCAAAATCGATACAATCAGCCAAACCAGGGAGACGATCACCTTGGCGCCCAGCAGATTGGAACTGGACACCGGCAGCGTCATGGTCAGGTACCCTTCCTGGCTGTACATGCTCTTAAAAAAACGGACGGACACTACAACATAGGTGAAAATAACCACCGCCACCGCGGAGATTATCAATAAAAACGTAGAGGTCACTTGAAACCAGACGATATCCAGAGCGTAAGAAAGGCTGGTGATTCCCGAGACAAACAGGGCGCAAATGACCATCAGGCCCATTAGACGGCTGCTGGCCTGAAACTCGTGTTTGATCAATTTTCCTAGCATCTGAATACCTCCCGAAACACTTCATCCAACGATTTACCGGTTTGATTGCGGATATTATCCACCGTGTCGTTCATGATCATCTTGCCATACCCCAACATGATGACGTGATCAAACACCCGTTCCACATCGTAAATCAGGTGGGTGGACAGCATCACCGTGGAATTCTCCGAATAGTTGGTCAGGATGGTGTCTAATATGACGCTTCGTGCCGCCGGGTCCACCCCGGCCATAGGCTCATCCAGCAGATAGAGCCGCGCCGCACGGGACATGACCAAAATCAGCTGCACCTTTTCCTGCATGCCCTTGGACATGGATTTGATGCGCTGGCGGGGGTCCAATTGAAACCGGCCCAGCATTTCCAAGGCCTTCTGGCGGTCGAAGTCACTGTAAAAATCATGGAAAAGATCCACGGCGTCCACAGGGCGCATGGAGTCCCGCAGATAGGTTTTCTCCGGCAGATAGGATACGATGCTTTTTGTGTGGATATCCGGCTTGTGGCCGTCAATCAAAACGTCGCCGTGGTAATCGCTAATCAGGCCGGTGATGATTTTCATCAAGGTCGTCTTTCCGCAGCCGTTGGGACCCAGAAGTCCCACAATGGATCCGGCTTCCAGACGGAGGTTAATGTCTTGGAGCACGGGGTAAGCGCCATAATTCTTACTCAGGTGCTCGATGGTCACCAATGGGTTATTGCTCATGATGTTTCTCCACCTCTTCCTCAAGCATTGGCACAATCTGCTGGGGATGAATCCCCAGCTCCAACATATTCTTGACAAACCGCAGGATATACTCCTGCGCCATTTGATCCCGGATGGTCTGAATCTGATTGGCATCCTTTGTGATGAACCGTCCGGAAGTCCGCTCAGAATACAGCAGGCCCTCTCGTTCCAGCTCGGACAACGACCGTTGCATGGTATTGGGATTGACCCCGAACTGTACAGCCAATTCCCGTACCGCCGGCACCCGTTCCCCTGGCAGCCACCGTCCCGACGCGATATTCAGCTTGATGAGCCGGATGATCTGAAGGTAAATGGGTTGCGTATCGTTAAAATGATAGGGCAAAAAGGTCCCTCCTTTCCGTTTGTCTTACTGTATTAATCGCTTAGTACAATAGTACTATAATACAATCTTCCCTTTTTGTCAATGGTTTTTTCTTTTTTCCTCTCACCTATCCACATCTCTCGATAAAGCCCTTTGCCCCTTCACCAACGGAATATTGCAAAAGCCTGCGCCGGCTGATTGCGGCAGATGTCTGGTTATGGTACAATAAAGTAAATTTCTCCCTATATCAAGTAAAAGGAGGTACCCTATGAAAAAAGGAATTGTTTTATATCAATCCAAATATGGAGCTACGGAAAAATACGCCCGCTGGATTTCTGATCAAACGGGATTCCCCTGCTTGGATGTGAAAAAAGCCTCTCCCCATGATGTAATGTCATACGATACAATCGTTCTGGGCGGCGGGATTTATGCCTCCGGTATCGCCGGCTTATCCTTTCTTAAAAAGAATTGGAAGCATCTGAAGGGGAAGAACATCCTTGTCTTTTGCGTGGGTGCTTCCCCTTATGAGGAAAAATCCTTCCAGCAGGTGGTTTCCCATAACTTTAAAGATGACCTGAGAGGCCTCCCTTGTTTTTATTGCCGGGGCGCCTGGGATCAAGATGCCATGTCCTTCAAGGATCGGACTCTTTGTAAAATGCTCCAAAAGGCGGTGTCTAAAAAAGATCCCGCATCCTATGAACCGTGGGAATCTGCGCTCATGGAAGCCTCCGGCCAACGCTGCGATTGGACCGATCAAACCTATCTGGAGCCCTTATTCCAGGCTTTGGAGGACTAATTCTATACTATTTGTAAATTCTAAATTAAAATTTACGTTTTGATTGTATTGTCATGCAGAATGTAAGAAAAAGAGGTGCTACCTATGGATTGGACCGAATTGACCATTCAAATTCCCACCACTGATTTGGAAACCGCCACCGCTATCGCTCAGATGACCGTCCCTTACGGGGTGTACATCGAGGACTATTCCGATATGGAACAGCAGGTGCACGAGATGGCTCACGTGGATCTCATTGACGAAGGCCTCCTGAAACGGGACCGGGATCACGCCTTGATCCACATCTACATCGGTCCCGACGAAAACCCGGCGGAGGCTTTGTCCTTTTTGCAGCAGCAGTTGACTTCCTGTTCCATCCCCCATCGGCTGATGCAGGAGAACGTCCGGGAAGAGGATTGGGCGACCGCTTGGCGTCAGTATTACAAACCCGTCCGGGTGGGGGAAAAACTGATGGTGGTCCCCAGTTGGGAACAGTATCAGCCCCAGGAGGAGGACGTGGTCATCACCTTGGATCCCGGTATGGCCTTCGGCACCGGTACCCATGCCACTACACGGCTGTGCATGCGTCTCATTGAACGGTTCCTCTCTCCCGGTCAGGACATGTTGGACGTGGGCACAGGATCGGGCATCCTGGCGGTCACCGCCCTAAAATTAGGGGCCAGACGGGCGGTCGGTGTGGACATCGATGCCACAGCCGTCCGGGTGGCGGGCGAAAACGCCGCTTTAAACGGAGTGGATCAGAACCTATCGGTGATCTGCGGGGATCTTGCCTGCGATGTCAAGGGATGCTTCCAGCTCATCACCGCCAACATCGTAGCCGACATCATCATCCGCCTTACGCCGGACGTCCCTCCCCTTCTCCAGGAGGGCGGCACCTTTGTGGTGTCCGGCATCATCGACAGCCGCGAGCAGGACGTGCGGGACGCTTTGCAATCAAATGGATTCCAAGTGGTATCCTCCCTGACCGAAGGCGGATGGGTTGCCTTGGCCTGTCAGAGAAAATAGCAATCCGATTGTGCCTTTTAGTATAATATTTATTTTGTTATACTTTTAGTATTACAAAAACCTACCTGACATTGTGAATGACGGGGCTGGAGGTGCCGGATTATGAAAAAAACTGCTGTGTTGGCATTGACTCTTCTGGTGGTACTGGTGGTGGCTGGATGTCGTTCCGTAAAATTCTCCACCCCCACTGCCTATGAAAACGTAAACGGGACCTCTGAAGTGACGGTATCCATCAAGGAGCAAAGCCTTACCGATACCGGCCTCACATTGCTGATTCAGAACAACACCCAGCAGCAACTCTCCTATGATATGACCTACACCATCGAACAAAAAAGAGACGGCTCCTGGTACTCCATGGACGGCCAACAGGTATTTCATTCCTTGGCGGCCATCCTAAAGCCGGAGGATACCAATGAGTTTGACGTAACGTGGGCGAAAAAGCTTCCTATGGGGACCTACAGGGTAATAAAACCGGTGTCCACCAGCCAAGGGGATACCCCTTTGGCCATAGAATTTGAAGTGCAATAAAATCCATTGTGCATTTCTACGGTGGAACTTTCCGGCCAGGCATCCCCATCATGACCTACTGCCAGAGAGAAAGGGGCAGATGACATTGGAACAAACATGGGCGAAAAGGCTCTTGGTCCCTATTGCCATTTTAGCGGCGGCCTGCATCGCCTCAATCGGGATCTATTTTGCCAGGACCGAACAGTATAAAGACTGGGTATCCACCCCCGGTATAATATTGGACATTGAAACCTACCGCAGCAAACGCAGCAGCAGCCACCGCATCTATTATTCTTACAGCGTAGACGATATGGCCTATACGGGAGACTCCTTGTATTCCGGGACACATACCGATTTTTCGGAAGGCGATGAAACCGACGTTTGGTACAATCCTCAGAACCCATCCGAATCCTCCTTTCACAAGCCCGGCCCGGGGTTAGACCCTTATGCTCCCTTTTTCATCGGCATCCCTTTGGCACTGGGCGCCTTTGGATTCCGCAGAAGGCGAATTCGAAAACAAATCGATATTTAACCGTAAAAACGCTATCAAAAAAAGGCCGCCTACTGGATTCTCTGGGAATCGGACAGGCGGTCTTTTTTCATTTTATTTCATTTATCGTTTGGAACCCAAGAAGAACAGAGCCAATGTCCCTGGGCCGGAATGGGTCCCGATGACCGGGCCGATGGTGTTGATCATAAACCGCTTGACACCAAGCTGTTTGCGCACCATGGTCTCCAATTTTTTGGCATCCTCCAAGCAGTCGCCGTGGCTGATGAACACCATCTGATCCTTGGGATCAAAGGCGGTTTCGGCCATGTGTCTGACCATGGCGCTCAGGGACGCCATACGTCCCCGCACCTTCTCGATCAGGATGAGATGCCCTTGGTCGTCCACATGGAGAACCGGCTTAATACCCATTAAGGACCCTAAAATAGCCGAGGCTTTGGATACCCGTCCCCCGCGATGGAGGTGATGAAGGTCGTCCACCGTAAACCAATGGCACAGATGGAGCTTGTTGTCCTCCAACCACTGGGCGTTTTCCTCCAGGCCCATACCCTTATGCCAATTTTCCAGGGCGTAATAAAGAAGCAGGCCCTCCCCCATGGAGGCGCAGAGGGAATCCACCACCACGATTTTCCGGTCGGGGTACTTGATCAGCAAGTCCTGGGCGCCTAGGTTATAGGAATTAAGGGAACCGGAAAGCCCGCTGGAAAAGGCGATATGCAGTACGTCCTTCCCCTCGGCCAGCAAGGGCTCCACCATCTGAATAAAGTCGGTCATATTGGCTTGGGCCGTCACAGGCATCTGGCCCTGACGCACCAAACTATAAAATTGCTCTGGAGAAAGGGGGCAATTTTCATCGTCCACATAATGGATCCCCGCCATGGAAAAGCTGAGCCCTAAACACGGCACCTGATTTTTCTGTAGATACTCCCTGGGCATATCCACGGTGGAATCGGTTGTAATCACATAGTTTGGCATAGAACGCACCCTCCTCGTTTGCTATGATTTGGATCAAAACGCTAGAACCATCGTTATGTTTGATTCTTTTATTGTACTACATCTCCCTCCGAAAGAACAGATCTATTTTGGTAAAATTCATCGTCATTTTCCGCGGGACCAGGAAATCGTCCAGTCAAGCAGAAGGCTGTCGAACTTGAAAAAAAGCTCTTGCAATTTTTCAGCAAAGATGATATAGTTTTAGGTATATGACCGGTAGTGATAAAGGAGGTGGAAATATGCCCAATATTAAATCTGCTAAAAAGCGCGTTAAGGTGATCGAAGTTAAGACCGCCCGCAACAAGGCTTATACTTCTTCCCTGAAGACCATCATCAAGAAGGCCAACGCTTCCATCGAGCAGAACGCCGCCAACAAAGGCGAGTGCGTCCGCCTGGCTGTCAAGAAGATTGACCAAGCTGCCGCAAAGGGAATTCTGCATAAGAACACAGCGGCTCGTAAAAAGTCCGCTTTGATCCGTAAAGCTGCGGCCCAATAAGGTGCATAAGTGCGATGGAAAAAGCAGAGCGTTAGGCCCTGCTTTTTTTATTTGATGAACCAGGATCCCTTCTTATGGATCTCTGGCAGAAAAATTCGTTGCATTGCGACACATTATGCCTTGACTTATGGGTTTCATTTGTTTATGATGGTGATAGACACATCGATTGCAATCCATAGGAGGTGTTCTTTATGGACAAACGGTCTAAGACGATCTTGGCAATTATCGGCTTTGTTACTGTGGTGGTATCCATTGCCGCTGCCGTCGCCATGATCTTTGTACGCATGGAGAAAAAGCGCAAGGACGATGAAGAATTGGAGCATTACATCGAGACGGCAATCGAGTAACCCTCAGCCGTCCCACAGCACCACACGCAATGAAAAAGGGTGGGAGGGGATAAATCCCCCCCACCCTTTTTGCCGTCCCAAAACACGGCCAAGGATTGACGTCATACTTTTGGGACAATGGTGCGGCTAAACGAGTATTCTAGGATTTGTCGTGGGACTTGGATACAAGCGCCACAATATATCCAAAGAAAATGGCGGCCGCAATGCCGGTGGCGGTGGCGGTGACGCCTCCCGAAAGGGCGCCGATCAGCCCATGCTGCTTAATCCCTTCCTGGACGCCGGTGGCCAACGAATAGCCGAACCCCGTCAGCGGGACGGTGGCCCCTGCCCCGGCAAAATCCACCAGCGGACCGTAAAGCCCTACCGCCGTTAGGATCACGCCGGCTGTGACATAGATGACCAAAATACGGGCGGGCGTCAGTTTGGTCCAATCAATGAGAAGCTGGCCGATGACGCACAATATACCTCCTACTAGGAATGCTAGTAAGTATTCCATGGATGAATTTCTCCTCTCTGCCGTTATGCGCCGGCGTAAGATATATGATGACTCTCCTAGCCTTCAGCGGGCTTTTGTGCTTTATGGCTGCGTCTAATAGGCGCTTTTGAGCCATACTGCATGGGCGATACCGGGGATGCTCTCCCCTTGCTGCACCGTCATAGGGGACATCAAGGCTCCTGTGCCCACAAAGAGCACGTTTTTCATCCCCCCGGTCTTCAGCAGGTTCATGATATAGGAACATACCACAGCCGCCGAACATCCGCAGCCCGATCCACCGGCGTGGACATCCTGAGTCTGCCGGTCGTAAATCAACAAACCGCAGTCGGCGTGATGGGTTCCTAACTCTATATTTTCCCGGGAAAGCAGCTGCTGCATTAAGTCGCTTCCCACCTGGCCCAGATCGCCGGTCAGGATAACGTCAAAGTCCTCCGGCTTTTTGCCGGTGTCGTTGAGAAAGTCCACGATGGTGGCCGCAGCTGCACCGGCCATAGCCGCGCCCATATTGTTGGCATCCTTGATGCCCATGTCCACCATACGTCCAAAGGTGGCGCCGGCAATCTGAGGGCCTCCCCCATTGGTGGACGGGGTGATGACGGCACATCCCGACGCGGTGGCCGTCCATTGGGAGGTGGGGGGACGCTGTCCTCCGTATTCCAAGGGAAAACGGAATTGGCGTTCAGCGGTGCAGAAGTGGGAGGACGTGACGGCGGCACAGGTGGCGGCCGCCCCGCTTTCTACCAGCAGTCCGGCTAGCCCCAAGGACAATGCCATGGTGGAACAGGCCCCGAACAATCCGACAAAGGGGATG
>CAJFOZ010000007.1 GCA_904397895.1 uncultured Clostridia bacterium | reverse complement strand
ACAATTGGCATATTCATCACAAAGGCGGTCAGATTTTGCTTGTCACTGCCGGCCGGGGATATTATCAAGAGTGGGGCAAGCCGGCCCAGGAACTTCACCCCGGCGACGTAGTCAATATTCCCGCAGAGGTCAAGCACTGGCACGGTGCAGCACCCGACAGTTGGTTTGCCCATCTGGCGGTGGAGGTCCCTGCGGAAGGGGCTTCCAACCAGTGGCTAGAGCCGGTGTCGGACGATGATTATAACAAACTGAAATAATAAGGAGGACTTCATAGTATGGAAAAAGTAACAGCGGGCCATGACGCCCTTGGAGAATTTGCCCCTAAGTTTGCAGAGCTCAATGACGACGTTTTGTTTGGGGAGGTCTGGTCCAGGGAGGAAAAACTCTCGGCCCGGGATCGGAGCCTAATCACGGTGTCGGCCTTAATGGCCAGCGGCATTTTGGATAGTTCTCTGCAATTTCACATTCAAAATGCCAAAAACCATGGGGTAACAAAAGAAGAAATGTCGGAAGCCCTTACCCATCTCGCCTTTTATGCCGGTTGGCCCAAGGCGTGGGCGGCATTCCGCATGGCCAAAGAAGTATATGGGGACTGATAACGATGAAAACGCTTATTCTATATTATTCCCTTGGCGGCAACACCAAGAGAATCGCGCAGATGATCGGACGAGAAATCGATGCTGATCTGGTCGAGATCGAAACAGTAGAACCCTACACCGGCAGCTACAACGACATTGTAGACCAGGGGCAGGAGGAGGTAAACAGCGGTTATCTGCCTCCTATCAAGCCTGTTGAGATCGATTGGTCTGCTTATGATAAAGTAGTCCTGGGCAGTCCTGTATGGTGGTACACCTTTGCCCCTGCTGTAAACACCTTTTTAAAAGGACACGACTTTACAGGCAAAGAGGTCTATCCCTTCGCCACAAACGGCGGATGGATCGGCCATACCTTCCCCGATTTTGTAACGTCCTGCAAAGGCGCCCACGTTCACGAGGGGCTCAACATCAAATTTAACGGTAAAGCTTTGCAGACCCCTGAATCCCAGATCCTAGCATGGATCCAATCCATTTCACGTTAAAAGGAGGCTCTTTAAGGATGGAATACGTTACATTAAACAATGGAGTAAAAATGCCTATCTTGGGATACGGCGTATATCAAGTTGACCCTGCCGAGTGTGAACGGTGCGTTCTGGACGCCATCGATGTGGGATATCGTTCCATCGACACCGCACAGGCCTATGGTAACGAAGAGGGCGTCGGCAATGCCATCGTCAAATGCGGCGTCGACCGGAAGGATCTTTTTATCACCACCAAGGTTTGGATCAGCAATGCGGGATATGAAAAAGCAAAGGCATCCATTGACCAGTCCCTGCAAAAGCTAAAGACCGATTACATGGACTTGCTTTTGATTCATCAGCCCTTCGGCGATTACTATGGAACCTACCGCGCTATGGAGGAGGCTTACAAGGCCGGCAAGGTAAGGGCTATCGGCGTCAGCAACTTCTATCCGGACCGATATATCGATCTTGCCAACTTCTGCGAAATTGTCCCCGCCGTCAATCAAGTGGAAACCCACGTGTTCCAGCAGCAAAAAATTGCCCATGACGTTTTGAAAAAATACGGCACACAAATCGAATCCTGGGGTCCTTTCGCCGAAGGAAAAAACGGCATGTTCACCAACGAGGTCTTGGCGGCCATCGGGCAAAAACATAATAAGACTGTCGCACAAGTGGCGTTGCGTTTCCTGATCCAAAGCGGCGTGGTGGTCATCCCCAAATCGGTCCGCAAAGATCGGATGAAGGAGAATTTCGATGTGTTCGACTTTGCATTAACCGCCGAGGATATGAAATCCATCGAGGCGTTGGACACAGCCAAAAGCCTCTTTTTCTCCCACTACGATCCCCAAACGGTAGAATGGTTTATGAGCATTGCAAAAGAATAAAATTGCATCCCTAATGTTGGATGACAAAAGTGTATGAAAATACCCTCTGGCCGCAGCCAGGGGGTATTTTTTGTATTGAGCCGATTGATCCAGGTCGTTGCAAAAACGGGATGTTGCGTATAGAATTAAAATATTGTATATTGGCTTGGTATTTTTATAGCCTTCATCTTGTCTTAATCAAACATCGGTTATACTGTTATACTACAATCGAAAATGGAGGACGGCATTATGCGGATTCTTGTTGTAGAAGACGAAAAAGATCTCAATCGTCTGATTGTTCAAAAACTAAAATTGGAACATTACAGCGTCGATTCCTGCCTAGATGGAAACGATGCTCTTAATTATCTTCGCTGCGCCATCTACGATGCCATTGTTTTGGATATCATGCTTCCTGGCATCAGCGGTTTGGAAATCTTAAAGCAACTTCGTGCAAAAGAGGATCGCACACCAGTTCTTCTGCTGACCGCCAGGGACAGCATTGAAGACCGCGTAACAGGGCTTGACGTCGGCGCCGACGATTATCTGGTAAAGCCCTTTGCCTTTGATGAACTACTTGCCCGTATCCGGGTGATGATTCGTCGGAATTCAAAAGGAGTCAGCAATGTGTTTACCGTCGGTGACCTGACTGTGGACTGCGACGCCCGAACCGTAAAACGCGGCGATATCCCCATCACCTTGGCCAGCAAGGAATTTGCTGTTTTGGAGTGCCTCATCCGTCAAAGCGGTACCGTACTTTCCCGGGAACGCATCAGCCATCATATTTGGAACTACGACTATGAAGGCGGATCCAATGTGGTAGACGTATACATCCGTTATTTAAGAAAGAAAATAGACGACGGGCACAAAATCAAACTCATCCATACTGTAAGAGGTGCCGGTTATGTGCTGAGGGCCGAGCAATGAGACGGTTATCCATTAAACTGCGTGTCACATTGTGGTTCACCCTTTTGATGACACTTTTAACAATAATCGTGCTGATTTTTCTTTTCTCAGTGGGAGACCGGGTTGTCACCAGCGGTTCTCAGGACACCTTGATGGGCGTCGTAACCGACAGTTTAAAAAACATCGAATACGATGATGACGGATGGGAAATCGACGACGATCTGGATTATTTCCAGGACGGCGTTTATCTTGCTATTTATGATCGATCCGGCGTCCTTTTGTATGGCCGTCTTCCCTCTAGTTTTACGGCAGAGACATCTTTACTGGACAATCAAGTGCAGACCATCCAAGGCAGTAAGGAAAACTGGTATGTGTACGATACTTTCTATCAAGACCATGAAAGCGGCGAAGGCGTTTGGGTACGCGGTATGATGTCCTCTGCCGGCTCTGGCGATGCCTTTGGCACCATGTTGCGCTTGGCCATTCTAGCGTTCCCCATTTTAATCCTTCTCGCTGCTTTGGGAGGATATTTTCTCATCAACAGAGCTTTCCGCCCCGTTCGGAAGATCACCCAAACAGCCGAACAAATCAGCAATGACAAGGATCTAAGCCGTCGTATTGCCATCGGAGACGGCAAAGATGAGATTTACACCCTGGCAGCTACCTTTGATCGGATGTTTGATAGGCTCCAGGAATCCTTTGAACGGGAAAAGCAATTCACCTCCGATGCCTCTCATGAGCTTCGCACTCCGACAGCCGTTGTAATTTCCCAATGCGAATTTGCCCTAGAAAACGCACAAACTCTAGAGGAAGCAAAAAGCGCCTTAACCACCGTTTTAGACCAGGCCAGGCGTATGTCCGCCTTGATTTCCCAACTGCTCACCTTAGCCCGGGCAGACAGGGCCCAGACCAAGCTGCAAATTGAGCTGATTAATTTCAGTGAGCTGTGCGAAATGGTGGCGGCACAGGTGGAGGAAAAGGCTTCTGAAAAGAATATTTCCGTTATACTGGAAATTGAGCCAAATCTACTGTTTCGCGGCGATGAGACCATGATGATGCGGATGCTTTTGAACCTCATGGAAAACGGCGTGAAATATGGCAAAACAGGCGGCCACCTATGGATAAAACTCCATCGAACGAAAGAAACTATCGTTGGGGAGATTCGCGACGATGGCATTGGGATCGCTCCAGAACATCTTGAGAAGGTTTGGGAACGTTTCTATCAAGTGGATGCTGCCCGCAGTACCTCCACTGAAGGGATGGGCCTGGGGCTCCCTATGGTCAAATACATTGTGGAGGCCCATGGAGGTACTATTTTGGTCCAGAGCATATTGGGAAAGGGCAGTCAATTTATTTTTTCGCTTCCTGCTTAAAATTGTCATTGCTTAATGAAGGCTTAATCTTTCAGGCTGTATAATAAAGCCACATCAAAACAGAAACCTTTTTGACACACAGAATGGAGGATGACCAACCATGAAAAACATGAAAAAATCTTTTATGATTCTCGCTGCCATGGCGCTTAGCCTTTCCCTTCTCGCTGGATGCGATGCACCTGCCGAAAACAGTCCAGCAGCATCTTCATCCAGCCAAGTTTCCGCAGAAGCAGCCAATGCGTCTGCATCCAGCACCGCTTACATCACGGAAGAGGAAGCCAAACAGATTGCGCTCACTCACGCAGGCATTGCGGAAGGGGATACCTCTTTTCTCTATGTAAAACAGGATTTCGACGACGGCAGAGCCGAATACGATGTGGAATTCTTCGCAGGGAACAAGGAATATGACTATGAGATCGACGCCTCTAGTGGAACGGTCCTATCGGTTGACTACGACGCAGAACATCACTCCCCTTCCTCTTCATCGCAGCAATCTTCAAATACAAGTGCGGCGGGTCCTATCGACGAAGCCAAAGCCAAGGAAATCGCCTTAAATCATGCAGGTTTGTCGGAAGCGGATGTCACATTCGTCCGCGTCAAGATGGATTACGACGACGGCAGATCCGAATATGACGTTGAGTTTTATCAGGGAAATAGCGAATACGATTATGAAATCGACGCCACTACCGGTGATATCCTGACATACGATCATGATGCGGAGCACTACACCCCTTCCTCTGGAAGCACTGACGGCAATTACATTGGCGAAGCAGAGGCAAAGTCCATCGCACTCACGCACGCAGGGGTAACGGAAGACCAGGTATCCCGCTTCTCCGTACAGCTGGATCGCGACGACGGTAGGACGGAATATGAAGTGGAATTCCATGTGGGAAGAACCGAGTATAACTATGAGATCAACGCCACAAACGGCGACATCATCAGCTACGAAAAAGAGAACGATTGACGGCTTTACAACTCAAATGGGATAGGAAGAGATCTTCCTATCCCATTTCTAATTTCTATGGTCCAATATCGACTGGTTGTTATGATTGCCGGTACTTTTTTGGAAAATCCATTTTCACATAAAATCCACCCTTTTCCCCATGTTCAAATAGTACCTTGCCACCATGCGCTTTTACAATCTGCTGGACAATCAGGAGTCCCAGCCCATGCCTTGGTTCAGCCGTGCCGCTGTCACTTATCATGTAATGGGGAGTGCTTCTCAATTTTTCTAGTTGATCCTCCGTTATCCCTATGCCGTCGTCCTCTATCGTGATGCTGTACCCTGTCTCATCGGCTTTCACCTCTACGGAAATACAGCATCCATCGGGATTGTGGGATTGTGAATTGTGAAGCAAGTTGTTGATTGCCCGGCGCAGCAATTCCTTATCCCCATCGATCATACAAGCGCCTAGAGCTTCAGAGGTCTTCCATTGCATCGGGTATTTCTCCTCTAAATCGGAATTCATAAAGTCCGCCACGCACTGTCTTGCCACCGCCACTAGATTAACTGGTTCGGGATGGATGGGCTGCATATTGTATTCCAGCTTGGAGGCCAGGTTCAAGTCGTTCACTAGATTTTTCATCCGGATGCTTTGCTGCCGGATGATGGATGCTTTTCTCCTGTTTTCATCCGATAGCGCCGGATCCTCTTCCAGCTGCCCGGCATACCCCATCACCATGGAAAGCGGCGTACGGATATCATGGGAAACACCAGAAATCCAATTTGCCCTGGCAGTTTCTTTCCTCCTTAAATTCAGCCTTTGTGATTGCAGGATCTCGGCTGTTTGGTTGATCTTTTTGGCTAAGTCGGATAACAACCCGTTTTCCTTCACATGCATTGGATGTTCTGTGGGCAATTGCTGTATGCCGTTTGTAATGGGTTTTACCGAGCGCAAAAGTTTTGAATTGGCAATAACATAAATGAGAAAAATCAATGCGATATTGATCCCAATGACGGCAAGGAGGATATAGGGGGAGTTCTTTATAAAATCCAGATCCCAACTGGGATTGAGATGTTTCCAATACCGATCTTTCGGAAAGCCTACCACAACCAAACCATCTTCCGCTTGCCCTGTAAAGGTGGGGTAATCGGCCAAATAGCCGCGGGTCAGGTTGGATATATCCGAGATGGAGTACTGCATTGGGATTTCAGCCGGAAGACCTTCCGTATGCCATAGGACCTGCATGGTTTCATTTTCGATATAAATGGCCCAGGCATTCTGGGCTTTTAGCTCCTCCGTCATCTCCGCAGGCAAAGCATAACCGCTGTCTGTCTTTTGCAGAGCTTGCCCTGTTTCCTTTGCTGTCGTCCACGGTCCTGTACTAGGGGTCTGTAGGGAGGCTATGACGGATAAAAGGATGATATTGAGCGCCAGGACCAAAACACTGCTCAAGGATAAAATCCCCACAAATCTTCGGATCAGCTTTGTAATGCTGCTCATACTATTTTCCCTCCAGCATGAGTTTATACCCCAATCCCTTTACTGTAATGAGGGACACCGGTTTGGAGGGATTCTCTTCTATTTTTTCACGGATCCTGCGGATGTGCGCCATCAGGCTATTTTCATATCCATAGGGATTGTCCCCCCACGCGGCCTCACACAATTGGTCGATGGTCACGATCCGTCCGGCATTCCGATAAAGAGCCTGTAAAATATCGTATTCTTTTGCAGTCATAGGCAGATGTTGGCCGTTTTTAATGACTTCCGCCCGCGCAAAATCGATTTGGCTGCCGGAAAGCTGTACCAATGGATCCTCATCCTTATAGTACCGGCGGAGAATAATCCCAATCCGCAACAACAGTTCTTTGTCAAAAAACGGTTTTACCATATAATCGTCCGCGCCCAATCCCAGTCCTTTTACTTTATCCTCGTCTTCCCCGCGGGCTGTCAAAAACAAGACCGGAATGTCTGTAAACCGGCGCATTTGCTCAAAGAGGGAAAAACCGTCTCCGTCCGGCAACATGACGTCTAGGATGGCAAAATCAGGGTTCCACTCCTTGGCGATACCCAGAGCTTGTGCAACTGTCTGGGCCGTTTTGATCTCTATAAACCCGTCCTTCCTTAGGAAGTCCGTCACCATTTCTAGAATCTCCTTCTCGTCGTCCACGAGAAGGATTTTTTTCTGTTTTAAATAACTATAATCCATATTCCATATCCTCCCGCCCCCTATTATATCACGCAAGCCATTGTTTTTGTCTTTACGTCTCAAATGTAAAGTAAATGTAAGGTAACGAGAAGGTTGGCACAAGGTTTAAGGGTTATCCTTTAGCCATCAAGGGAAAGGAGATCATGCCAAAATGAATATCATAGAAACTCAAAATCTCACCAAATCCTACGGGGATTTTACAGCAGTATCCCATCTGAACCTGCATATCCGCAAAGGCAGCGTTTACGGGTTCCTCGGTCCCAACGGCGCAGGGAAATCCACCACAATGAAAATGTTCCTCGGCCTGACCCATCCGACGGAGGGTACTTTTTCCATCGATGGAAAAACCTACCCGTCCGATCGGATGGATATCTTGAAAGAGGTGGGTTCTTTCATCGAAGCCCCGGCTTTCTACGGCAACCTAACCGGGGAAGAAAACCTGGACATTATCCGTAAAATCCTGGGCCTGCCAAAAAGCAGCGTAAAGGACGCATTGGAACTTGTGGGGCTCACCCAGTTCCGAAAACGTCTCGCTAAAAAATACTCTTTGGGCATGAAACAACGACTCGGTCTGGCGGGGGCTCTCATCGCACGTCCTCCCATCCTGATCTTGGATGAGCCCACCAACGGCCTGGATCCTGTGGGCATCCATGAAATCCGGACGCTGATTAAATCCTTGCCCCGGCAGTTCGACTGCACGGTCTTGGTATCCTCTCACCTGCTTTCTGAGGTGGAACTGATGGCGGACGACATCGGCATTTTAAACCATGGACGTCTTTTATTTGAAGGAACCATGGAGGATTTAAAATCCAATGCATGCGCCGCCGGTTTCCCTACCGATAACCTGGAGGATACCTTCCTCGCCATGATTGACGAGGACAATAGAAAGGGAGGCGGAACAAAATGTCCCTAAGCCTGGAAATGCGAAAACTGAAGCGGACCGGATATTTTTTCGCTTTTTTAGCCGGCGGACTGTTGGCCTCGGCTTTTCCCCTGGTCAACATGCTGGTGCGTCCGGAAAATTTCGTGTCCCTGCCGGGAGATCCATTTACCATTCTGGTAGATGCCAATTGGCAGATGATGGCCATGCTCAACATCCTGATTTCCATCTGCGGAGCCTGCATGATGTACCACACGGAATATGCGGACAACGGCATGCAGAAAATGGAAGTGCTGCCTGTCCGCCCAAGCAGCCTGTTTTGGGGGAAATTCGCAATTGGATCTTTGGTTTTGGCCGTTATGATACTGATGGAAACTTCCGTCCTATCCGGATGCGCCGTTCACTGGTTCCCGGCATATCAATTTGATTTTCTCCAGGTGGCAAAAAGCGCAGGTTTTCAATGGATGGTAACCCTCCCCACTGTTATGCTGATGCTGGTTTTGTCGTCCGCTTGTAGAAATATGTGGGTATCCCTCGGAATCGGCGTCATCCTTGTGTTTACACTTTCGATCCTGCCGCAAGACAACTTAATATTGAGTTTCTTCCCCTTTAGTTCCCCTTATCAGACCTTTTCAACGGCAGTGGAAAAGGGCCGCCAGTTTCTGCTTTTGGGCGTATGTGCTGTGGAGACCATCGGACTGGGTCTGGTTGCGTTGCTCTATCAAAGGGTTAGGAGATGGTACCAATGAAGTTTTTTTCGCTAGTGGGTGTAGAGCTCAATAAAATACGCCGATCAAAGATTTTACTGATCCTATTTGCTCCGGTTATTTTGATGTGGATCCCCTGCGTCATCAACGCCGGTATGAACTTTGACTTACGCGAAATCCCCATTACACCTCAAAATAATTTCTTTATCCAAGGCTTTATGGGAATGGTATGGTTTATGATCCCCGCATCACTGATCATCTGCACGGTGCTACTGACCCAGACGGAACGTTCCAACAAAGGTATTTTGAAAATGCTGTCCCTGCCGGTGGACACTACAAAACTTTGCCTTGCCAAATTTACCGTTTTGATCCTGCTGTCGTTGATACAGATGGCCATGACCGTCGGCACATATTATATCAGCGCGGCCATCGCCTCCCAGTTGCAGGATTACAACTTTATTTTGGAACCGCTTTATGTATGCCGCAACGTCCTGGGCATTTACGCCGGAGCAATTCCCATGGCGGCGGTGTTTTGGATGATTTCCATTTTAATTCACACCCCTATTTTCTCAGTGGGCATTGGACTGGCCTCCATTGTACCATCGGTCTTCATGATCAACACTAAGATATGGTTTGTTTATCCGATGAGCTATCCATTTTATCTGTTGATGGTGGAATACGGCAAAGCCGCGGAAGGGGTTTATGAAACACAGGTGGCATGGCTGCCGTGGCTTCCTGTGGCCGTTGGGATCACTGTAATAGCGCTGATGGTCTCTTGCATTCGATTTGGCGCCGCTGAAAGGAGATAACCATTATGAAAGATAAAATCTGTACTGCTGTTTCCACCCTTATGTTATTTGTGCCATGGACCATTCTCCCTTTGCGCACTTTTGACTGGGCATTGCAATCCCCAGTGGCTGAAATCATAGTTTACAGCTATGCGGCCTTTATGATCTTCTCCGGTGTCTTTTCTATTTTAGCTTACACAAAAAGCAAGGTGAAAAATAAATGGATGCAGGTTTGTACCATCATCAATGGGATCTATGCTGTTGGTGCAGTCGCCATCCTCGCCATGGGCGTTCCAGGCTTGTTATCATAATAGCGGCAAAAGTATCCGACCAATCATCAATATAACAGGAATAGGCGGCAAAAGCGTAGCAAGCTTTGCCGCCTATTCCTGTTGTCGGATCCTCTTTTGTAAGTTTGCGTTTTGTTTCTTCACAGTTAATTTTTTTAATGGAAGTTGAAGTCCACTCCATTGTATTTCACATAGCAATGCCATACAATAGTCCAGGAGGTGAACCCAATGAAAGAACTCCATCTTGGACGCATCCTAATGGAAAACCGCCATAAACGCGGGATCACCCAGGATAAGTTGGCCGAATATATGGGCGTTTCCAAAGCCGCTGTTTCCAAATGGGAAACGGGGGCCACTTATCCCGATATCCTGATGCTCCCAAAACTTGCCGCTTATTTCGATATCACCATCGACCATCTGATGGGATATGAGCCCCAGATGACAAAGGAAGAAATCCGTAGGCTATATCATCAGCTCTCGAAAGAGTTCTCGGCCCTCCCCTTCGGCCAGGTTCTGGAGCACTGCCGAGAAATAGTAAAAAAGTATTATTCCTGTTATCTTCTTTTATTTCACATTGGATCCCTGCTGGTCAACCATCATATGTTGGCAAAAAGTCAGGAGGAGTCCAGACAGGTTCTGGAAAAAGCAAGGGAATTATTTATCCGGACAAAAAACGAAACGGACGATCCCATTCTGGGAAAAGAGGCCCTTCAGATGGAGGCCTATTGTCTGCTGGCCTTGAAACGTCCAGCCGAGGTTTTGGACCTCCTCGACGCAGCCCAACCAACTCTAAATTCGATAGAGCCTCTGCTGGCCTCCGCCTACCAGGCCACCGGCAACAGCCAGGAGGCCAAGCGGATTTTACAAGCAGGCATCTATAAAAACATCATCAATTTGATCAATCTTCTCCTCTCCTACATGGGGCTCAGTTCGGATATCCCAGAGGTCTTTGAGGAAACCTGTAAGCGTATCCAGATGATGGCGGAAGCTTTCCGTCTGAAAACGCTGCATCCATGGATTCTTCTCTCCTGTTATCTTGCAATGGCGCAAGGCTTTGTAGCCCTTGGCAGATCGGAAAAAGCCTTGCAATTTTTAGAGGAATACACCAAACTAGCTACTGGAAACATCTATCCCATGCGTCTGCATGGGGATTCCTATTTTAATCTTTTAGATGAGTGGATTAAAAGCGATCTCGACTTGGGTGATCATTTCCCCAGGAATGAAACGCTGGTCCGCCACAGCATGACCCAGGCCCTGGTAGACAATCCAGCATTTTCTGTTTTTACTGAAGATCCGCGTTTTCTAAGCATGTCAGAACGTTTAAAAAACAACGAGGAGGAAAAGTGACAATGCAGGCTGTTGCTTTACAAAATCTATCAAAAACTTATCCTGGAGGGAAACAGGCCGTCAAACAGATCAGCCTCTCCCTGGAACAGGGGGAAGTGTTCGGCTTTTTGGGGCCAAACGGGGCCGGAAAAACCACCACCGTTAAGTTGTTGAACGGTATGCTCACCCCTTCGGAAGGTGGATGCAAAGTATTTGAAATCGACCCTGCCAGGCATCCGGAAAGGGTTCACGCGTTATCCGGCGTTGTAACCGAGCATGCCCAAATGTACGATAATCTGACCGGGTTCCAAAATCTGATCTTTTATGCCTCCATCTTTGGCATTTCAGGCGGAGAGGCGGAAAAACGTGCCGATGCCCTCTTAAACCAGTTGGAACTTTCCGAAGCTAAAAATCGGAAACTGATAACCTATTCTACAGGTATGCGTCAAAGGCTCTCGCTGGCCCGGGCATTGATCCACCGTCCCAAGGTGCTCTTTTTAGACGAACCGACTTCCGGCCTGGATCCAGAAAGCGCCCAAAACGTCAATCAAATGATTCACAACCTGGCCAAAGAGCAAGGGATCACCGTTTTCCTATGCACCCACCAGCTCCGGTACGCACAGGAGATCTGCACCCGATATGGGCTCATTGAAGAGGGAAATCTTTTGGCTTCCGGGACGCTGGAAGAACTTCGTTCCAAAGTTCTCTCCGGTGCGACTCTCCACATCCGCTCTAGCATGGTCCCCGATGGGCTTCCTTTTCGACAAACCGGCGAACAGCAATTTGAAATGGACATCCAATCGGAGGACGAAATTCCCCATATTGTCCGCCAAATTGTGGGAATCGGTGGGGATGTTTATGCCGTTGCAGCCAAAAAACCGACCTTGGAGGATCTTTACTTCGCCTTGACTGCAACAAAGAGAAAGGAGAAACTGCAATGAAACACGCCATGCTTGCCATCATAAAAAAGGATTTCCGCGGTGTGACCGACAACCGGCGGATGTTTTCCGCCCTCCTGATTGTGCCGTTGGTTCTGACCATTATCCTGCCGTCCGTTTTTGTGTTTACCATCCACTTTGCCCCGGAGGACCCGGATATCCAAAAGCTACTGGAACTATTGCCTCAGGCGGCGCAGTCGGGATCCCTAGAGTTCTCTATTCTCAGTTTAATACTCAACTATATTCTACCTGTCTTTTTCCTGATGATCCCAATTATGACGGCTTCCATTATGGCCGCCAGCTCGTTCGTAGGTGAAAAGGAACGGCATACTTTGGAAACACTCCTTTACTGTCCCCTATCGGTCAAACAAATCTTCCGCTCTAAAGTGCTGGCTTCCTTTCTATTGAGTACGTTGGTCTCTTTGATTTCCTTCTTGGCTATGCTGCTGGTTCTAGAGATCGAGACCTTTTTCCTGATGGGAAGTCTCCTCTTCCCCAGTATTAGCTGGCTTGTGATCCTATTGCTGGTTTCCCCTGCTATTTCCCTTGTTGCGGTGACTCTGATCGTCCGTGGTTCTGCCAAAGCGCAGACGGTGGAGGAATCCCAACAGGGCGCGGTGTTCCTGATAATCCCGGTCATTTTGCTGGTTGCCGGGCAGTTTACGGGAGTCCTGCTTCTCAGTACATGGATCCTGCTTGGGCTTGGTGTCCTCTGTGCGCTGCTTGCATGGTTGCTTTTAAAAAAATCCATGAGACGCTTTACCTATGAAATGCTTTTAAAATAATAAAAAGGCCTGGTGCATTACATTGTACCAGGCCTTTTCTGTATTCAAGTAAGCGTTTGGCCGAACAAGGGAAAAATGCGACCCATGTCCATCCTAAAACGCTGGAGCCAAAGAAATTGTGGATATCCCCCTGATGTTTTGGCCTTTATCTTCACGTCCGCAGCCGGAAGGTCCTAGGTGCAAAACGATAGATCAAAATGCACGCTAAAATGGAATATAAGATGCAAAAGGCAATGCACATCACTCCAAATACCAGGATAGGCATGCGGATCTGCATTAGAAAAAAGCACACAAAATAGGTTGCCGACATCACAAGTCGATAGGTACCGCTTTTCATTTCCGTCCCTGCATTATAAGGCTGCAACAGATAATAAATCGTCAGGTAGTGCACAGAGAAAAAGATACTCATGCAAATGACAGAGCTGAAGAGAACTACGTAATTCAGAACATTGTCGGTGCCTCCAGACGCATAAAGCACAATCACTAGCCCTGTGCCGATGACCAATGCGGGCAGAAGATTGATCTTGATGATTTCACGCAGACGGATGCGGAATAGTTTTAGTACCATATCCGGTCGTTTATAAAAAGAATAGGTCAATAAACTGTGGTCACAATTTACAAACAGGGCCCGAGTAAATCCTGTGCCACGGTTGACGGCGTACATAATAAAAACAAAATACGGCAGAAAACTCATCAGAAGTTCATTGGTCTTTTCCTTTATCTCCGGCATCAGGTAAAACGCCAATAGAATCCCAAAAATCAAAAACAAACACACTGCTGCAATTTTCTTAGACGAATTCCAAAGGATTTTCTGATGCCTCCGAATAAATAGTTCATTGAGGTATTCAAATCCCTTTCGCCGGCTTGTGATGCTTGTATCGGTACTGATGGCTTTCTGACTCTGCTTTTGCGTGGCTTGCGCTACGCTGTCCATCTGGTTTGTCACTTGCGCCAGAAGCTGCTGATTGATTTCACGATAATTTTGGAAAGCCTTGATTTTCCAGATTCCAACCATTCCCATCGGTACAAAGGCCGCCATCAGTCCGGCCGAAACCGGCCCCGGCAGTACCATCCCCGCTGCGGGGAGACCATATGCAGCTGCCAGGAGAAGCCCCACACAAATCCAAAGATATTTGCCCAGCCTATTTTCGTTGTAGGCAAGGCCACGGCGTTCATAGTCCCATAGCGAGGAAGCCGCCACCGTTATTTTAAGCCCCGCCACTGAAAATGGAATGAGAAGGCACATCCAAAGCGGGATCCCCTTTTCCAACCCAAACCAAATGGAAAAGGGCAGGAACCCTATTATAACTTTTAAAATCGCATAAGTGTAGTTGACCAATGTGTATTCCCGTGCATCCATCCGCAGCAGGACCATGGCATAATACTTATCCCGCGTGGGATTAAAGAGATTGGTGTTTACAAATGCACCAATAACGGTCAAAAATAGAAGAATATGCAGGTACGTCTGATCAACCGGCACTTTTTCATAGAGTAAGCCTATCCCCGCAACCATTGTGAGAAAATAGAGAAATTTCCCTAGAAAGATAGAGACCAATTCCCACAGGACAGATAGGACATTGGCAAAAATTTTGAGCCCCTGTACTCGATACAGTGTTTCCGGCAAAGCTTTTTTGATAAGCGGGATCTGCTTGAGGGAATATAAAATGCCGTTCACACGATAGGTGTTTTTTAAGGAAAAAGAAATCCGAAGGGTCTTATTCATATTCTTCCTCCCGCAGCGCCGCTATAATCTTATCTTTGAACTCATGGTTATCCAGGTTGGATTTGTCTACACGTTCCAGTTCCCCGCGGTTGAGCAGCACAATCTCATCGCATAGATCCAGCGCCAAATCCATAAGATGCGTGGAGAAAATCGTAATTCTCCCCTGTTTTAGGGATCGAAGCAACTGCTTCATCTCCTCAGCGACTACAACGTCCAGAGAAGTAAGCGGTTCATCCAGCAGAAGAAGATTCGGCTGCTGGATGATATTGATCAGCATCTGCATCTTATTTTTCATGCCGTGGGAATAATCCTTTAAAAGTTTATCCCGGTCTCCCGGCTCAATGCTCATGTAGTCGAAATACTCATCGATTGGCTTCGGCTGCTGGATGCTTTTTTCATTGATTTCCAAAAAGAACTTTAAGAATTCCCGTCCTGTGAGAAATTCCGGAACGGTCGGGGTTGACAGTACATAGCCGATATCCTCAGCCGTAACCTCCCGACGTTGGCCGTTTTCCTCCAGCCAAAAGCTCCCGCCGTCACATTTCAGATCCCGATTAAGGCAATTGAACAAAGTGGTCTTTCCCGCTCCATTCCGCCCCAAAAGGCCGTAGATTTTTCCGCTTTCAAATGTAAAGTTGATATCCCGCAGGACTTCTTTTTTCTCGAAATGTTTTTCTAAATGTTCAATGACAAAATTCATACGCCTCTCCTTGTCTCATCCTTACTTGCTGCAATGGCCTACATTTCTTTCTCCAACTTACATCGACAATAGATGCTATAACCTTCTACAAAAAGATAGGCAGCCACCAATAGTAATACCGCCGCTAAATCCACTTCCATCAATGCAAAACAAAGCATCAAAGCTCCAAATACAAACGTCATCAAGTCAAAAGCCCTCGCCTTTGCCCTGCTTGCAATCATAACATTACGTTCATCGTTTTGCTCAATCTCCATTTGCCGTACAATATCGGGGCTGTTTTTCAGCATGCTGTTTCCTATTGCATTTCCCATGCCGTGCCCGAACATTCCGCATCCAAGGCCAATGCAGATATAAGGCAGCGTTTTTACAACACCTTCTGAATCCGGAAACATCTTTAGGCTAAAAAGCCCTACCGCCAATAACAGCAGCCCTATTATCACGGCCGCATAGGTTCTTCCTTTTCTCTTCATGATTGTCCCTCCTCATAAATAAAGATGTCTTCGATACTCATATGGAAGTATCGGGCGATTTTAAAGGCCAAAATAATCGATGGGTTATAACGTCCATTTTCCAACGATCCAATGGTCTGCCGGGAGACTTCCAATGCGCTTGCCAAATCTTCCTGCTTGATGCCGCGGCTTTTCCGGATTTCTTCCAAGCGGTTTTTCATGAGATACCTCCCTCCCGTTTTGTGGAAAGTTTACTTTCCATAGCTTTATTATATACGAACGTTTCCCAATGTCAAGTAAACTTTCCATTAAGATGTAAAAAGAAGGGGGCCATCTGCATTAACCGTAGGTCGCTTATTTGACCGCTTCTATACTGTAGAAACCGCTCACAACTCCACTGGCCTAGGCCTTTCCATCGCTAAGCTCCTGATTGAACGGATGGGAGGAACCATCCAGGCATATTATCGGGAGGAATATTTGACCATTGTGGTTTTTTCCTTAAAAGCGAATTGATCTATTGGATGCTAAAAACCCGCAAAAGCTT
>CAJFOZ010000006.1 GCA_904397895.1 uncultured Clostridia bacterium | reverse complement strand
GTATCGACATAGTATCCACGGCACCAAAACTGTCTGTTTCCATATTTGTATTTCAAATTGGAATGTCTCTCGAAAATGATCAGACTGCTCTTTCCTTTGAGAAAACCTACGAAACTGGAAACACTCATCTTGGGCGGTATTTCCACCAGCATGTGGATATGATCTGGACACACTTCCGCCTCTACTATTTTCACTTGTTTCCAATTGCATAATTCCCTCAATATCTTCCCTATTTCCACACGGTTTTCTTTGTAAAAGATTTTTCTGCGATACTTCGGTGCAAATACTATATGATATTTGCAGTTCCATGTTGTATGTGCTAAACTATTCTTGTCATTAGGCTTCATGCCTTTTGTCCTCCTTTTGATACGTTAGTGCAGTTGGCAGACCGCATCTTTATTGTATCAAAAGGAGTTTTTATTTCCTATGCAACGCTAAAGCTTTTTTTGAACTCCCCGGCATAGCCGGGCGTTTTCGTACGACAAAAAAGCCATCCTTCCTCTGATCAAGTGAAGGATGGCTCATTTTTTAGGCAAATGAATGGCTATAAAAGATTATTTTAGTCTTTTCCAGCCTTATCTACCATGGCTGTATTCTGCTGCCCAGATCGATCCGGTTCTGCCGGAGGTGTGGATACTGTATTGCCACCGGCCGGCTTAGAGGAGGAGATCCCTTGAGGCGGCGAAGATACGGAAGAAGGCGCTTGGCTGGATACACTCGAGGAGCTTGCAGCACTGGACGAACTAACCGGTGGTTTCTGAGCGGGTTTTGATGCATCCGATCCCTGCCCTCTGGATGGAGTACTAGAGATGGAACCGGAGGTACCTTTCTGCGGTGACACCGGTTGCTCTACCTCGTTATTTTGAGATTCCGGCTGATCCAGCACTTCTGCATCGTTGGTTTCTCCCGCATCGATTTGGTTCTGTTGATAGGTGTCTTTTAAATCCAAAAGGTTGACGGTAACATTTCCTTCGCCCTCCGACTGGATGGTATCTTCGTCAGAATAGGTCTTACCGTCAATCTTCAGCATACCGCCGCCGATATCCATGATGGAATAGACATCCTGCCCTGCGTCCACTGTAAGGCTCTTTACTTCAAGGAGATAGCCATTGAGCACCAGGTTGGGATAGCTGCCGTCTTCAAAGCGCAATTCTCTCTCCGGCTCTTCGATGTTATTCATTAAGTAAACCACACTGCCTGGCGCATAGTCTTTTTGCAGATCCTCCAGCGAATATGCTGTATGAATAGTGGAACCTGTAAAGGCAGTCCGCAGCTGCAATTTAACGTTACTTAGGTCAGCATTCTGACTCCCTGGCAAAGTTACTGCATAAACGTCTTTTTTACCCGGTTCTAAACTTTGGCATTTTGCCACATCGAGGGAATTATTTTGAGCTTGAGTGCCCTCTGAAGAGGTCACTCGCTCAATGGTTGCATTTTCATTCCCTATCTTCAGTTCCAATTCATACTGGAAGGGAATGTTATCCGCTCTGCTGCTATCATCGGAAGGATCGGCAATTGTACCAGGTTCGGTCTCATTCTCTTTAAAATTGGAGACAATGATGTATGCTTTTTGTGCTCCCCCTAAACCACTTAAGTCAACACTCTCATTGAGGAAAGAGGAGGTTTGATAAGGCCTTCCAATCAAATTCTCATCATTTATCAGCCCTGTAGCGTCTTTTACAATTTCCACTTGGCCCACATATTGGCCAGAGGCAATCTCCATGGGCTTTTCCATGATGGAGCTTCTGAACCATGCCAAGGCCGACATGGTGTAAACCGACAGAGCCACCAACAAAACCGGGATAATAGACAGCATCCGTCGTACGGTCCTATTCCATTCCTTGTTCTTGGCATGTTTACCTTTCATATCATCACCGCCTATTTTCCAAATCTAATTTATCGATTGGCACCATCCTGGGGCTTGTCCGGCGGATCTTGATCCTCCAGGCGCGCTCTGAGCCTCTCCATCTCTGCCAACATCGCTTCGGTTTTTTCTCGTTCTTTCCGGGCCTCTTCCAACTGCGCTTGCGCTTCGGCTTTTTGCGTATCCACTTCTTCCATCTGCTCCCGCTTATACTGGCGGAACAGCCGTACAAACTTGACGCTCTGTAGAATAATCAACAGCAGGAAAGGAATCAGGATCAAGGTGATATAGCCGGCCGTCGATTTTAAGAATTGGAAGAAATATCCCATTTTAGGCAGATGAAATACATATTTTCCAAAAATATTTTCCTGCAGTGCCGGGTAAGTATCGTCTACACCGGTGGTGGTACCATAGGTGATAAAAGCCGGTTTTCCTTCGTAGGTGGTTTCTTCACGGATTTTATGGGTTACCATCTCGCCGTAGTTGGCGGGATCAATCGACCGGTAGGTAATGATATCCCCCGGTTTGAGGGTGGAGGGATCTACTTGTTTGCTGATGGCCATATCTCCTACCTGGAACTCAGTGTTCATAGAGTCGGATAGGACGATATAAGGTTTGTACCCAAAAAGGGTAGCGTTCTCCTTATTCACCATTGTAACAGACAGTACTGTAAAAATCATGATGAAAATAGAAAAAATTAAAATTAAAGTCGTTAAAACTCTTCCAATAATGTGAAGTGCTTTTTTCACGAGAAAAATTCCTCCATCCGTTGTTTTGATGTGTTAAACCTGAAATCAAAAAGAATCCAAACATCTGGGAATATGTGCCGATTTGCTTTTATTCCACTTCCATAGGTTGGCCATTGACTGTGCAATCGCTGATATGCACCTGGTCTGTCGGGGCTGTAATATGCAAAGCAACACTGTTGTTTCCTATTTCAAAGGCACAATGGGTTAGGGTCGCCTCTGTATTAGCCCCATCAATGCTGATCAATGCGGCATCAGTTCCTTGTCCACTAGAGGACGCTGTACAAGAATCCATGGTTAAAAATCCATCCTCTACCTGCACAAGGTTTTGGACGCCTTCTCCGCCCAATGTTACCCCTTCCAAAACTAGATTGCCACGGGACTGGAGTGCCGCCCTATTAATAGGTGATCCAGAATCTGCCGTGGTAAACGCCCCATTTTTTAAGGTAAAGGAGACCCCATTTGCCACCGTAATCTGGCCTTGGCTGCCATTGCCATTTTTCACTTTCAGTTGTTTTTGATTGAGATCTAAAGCGGTATCCTTTGTGATCTCCCAGGGCCCTCCGTCGTACGAGGTCATGTCAATGTTATCCCCCAGCTTGATGTTCCCGCCTACGCGGAGAGCCTCGTCCAGCTGCAAGGGTGTGGTTACTGTGACTGCGTCATAAGAAGCTTTTTCGTCATAGGATGTGTTTCCAAAGCCGTCGGATTCTTCCCCTCCCTGGGTGGCCAGAATATTGACGTCGGCTACGAATTTTTTGCCTTGGTAACTGCCGCCGGCGTTTTCATGCATACCGTAAATAAACAGGAAAGACTTGGTTTCCCCTGATGCAAGGAGGAATTCCTGCTCTGATGCCACATCCGTTAACTCTGCCATGGGATGTTTTTCAAGATTCCCCGTTTCGATAGGTTTTCCTTCGGGGTTATCTGTATTATCCATCGGAATAAAATCAAACCACAGGGCATCGGTCAAGTCGTCGGTCACTACTGTAAAACGGAAGTTTATCTTAGCCGACAGATTTTTCCCATTGGTAACTTGGATCATTTTGATACCGGTGCTGCCCGGTCCAAAATCCAGCTCTTGGATGATAGGCTCCTCATCCGGGGACGGTTCTTGGATGATGGATTCTTCCTCCGAAGATGGTTCTAAATACAATCCATCTTTTTCAAAAGTCACTGTATTCTGGTTGTCATCGCCATAGCCGGGCACTCTGACGGTGACCCCTCCCTCCCCTTGGTCATAGAGAGTGGCACTGATCTCCAATTCACCTGCCTGGATGTTATTACCTTGGTTCACCACACTGTCGGTCAGCCAGGCAAATGTCGTGCCTGTCAGCAATGCAAAGCATACCAATAGGGTAAATCCGCTTATGAAAAGCGCTCTTTTTGTTGCTTTCATCCCGATTCCTCCATACGTACTCCAATTTTCCGGCGGACAAAAGACACCCTGCTTTTTCCCGCACAATGTCCTTTGTCCGCCGCCTCAACCGGGGCTGAGGCGGTGGGGTAAGTTTTATGCCTTACACTTTGGTATTGTTGTCCATGTCGATGCAATCCTCGCTGGCTCCAGCATCGAACTGGACCAGATTAGCCTTTGTATAGGTGTTGTCATGGATAGTCACATTGTTAAAGTTAGGAGTAGATGTGCCTTCCTCATAATAAACGCGGATATCTGAGTTGAGTTTAAAGTCGTTATTGCAGATCTCTACATTTTCCAGATTACCGGACAAAACTAAGGTGCCATCATAAATGCCGCTGAACACGTTATTCTTAATGGTAACGTCCTTGACGAGATTATTATAACCTTCCACATTCAAGGATCTGGAAATGTTACAATTCTGGATCACAACCGAGCCATTGTTGCCGCCATTGATCCAAACTGATTTTGTAATGCCGAAGTTAAAATTGCAGCCGTCAATGACCACATCGCCTACGCCGGGTTGCAGATGGATGGCAGTACCTTTATTGAAGGTGCAGCCTGTAACAGTAGCGGAAGTGCCTGAAGTGATATCGATAGCATAGTCACTGTTATTCGGAACAGTAATGGTAGCGCCGTTGCCGTTGATGGTGATGTTGTCGTCAATGACTACGGGTTCGTCGATGACCAGGTCAGAGGCCAGGGAGATAATGTCTCCATCCTTGGCATTTGCAATAGCATCCTTAAACTCGTCCTTGGTCACGACAGGATAGGTAGCGGCTGCATCGTATTGGTTGCTGCCGAAGCCGTCGGTCTCGGAGGTGTACTGGGTGGCCTTCAGGATGATGTCAAATTCTGTACCAATCGAGAGATCCTGATAGTCGTTTCCGGCGGATTCCCGCATCTTCAGAACGATGGTGGCGTAGTCGGCCTCTTTTTCTTCCAGATGGCCAAAGGCAACGCCATCTTCCTGGCTGGCAAGAATTTGGGACAAGGTTCCCATAGGGGTCATGCCGTCAGTGTTCTCGGGCAGTTCAGTAATAGCCCCAGTCTCAGCCTTATAGTACACGTCGATCACATCTGCCAGCTTATAGGCTGCATCTGCGTCTTCGCCCTTGGTCACGATGTCAAACTGGTACTTGAGGGCAAGGCTGCCGTTGTTAGAGATTTTGAAAGACGCGACGTCAGAGTAGCCGGGTTCCCACTTATTGTAATTGAAGATGGGGTCACTTTTTTCAGTAATCTCGTCGTACGCCTTTGTTTCGTTGTTAAATTCCGACAGGCTGACATCCAAAGTACCTGACTGGATCTTGTTACCTTTGTTTGTCACACTGTCGGTAAACCAGGCGAAGGTTGTGCCAGCCAGCAGCGCGACGCTGACCGCAACGGCCAGCCCACTGGCCACCAGGGACTTTTTGCTTGTTTTCTTGGCTTCCAGGGGTTATGTACCTCCTATTTTTTGTGCTTTTGTCATTGTATTTTCCGCCGCCGGCTAAGCACATAAAACCGGTCTCATGGCTGCGCGAATATCCCCTATCGGCCCATGTGGCGGACAAAGGGCACTCTGCTTCTCAATTGCACAATGCCCTTTGTCCGCCACCCCAACCAAATTGACGCTGGGGTGGGACATTTCAATTTAGAAGGTGCAAATATTCATCTTTAAGAAAAATCCTTGTCCGGATTGTTGCGCGCCTGGACGGCATCGGCTGTGAAATCAAAGAAAATGTTGCCATTTTGATACTGGTTTCCTGCATTTTCATCCATCTTGACCACCGCAGTTAAGGTACGGGTTTCTCCCGCCGCCATAGTATCTTCACAAATAGCAGGATTTTCTTTTGTCATTTCGCTGGCCCGACCGCTATAGAGTTTTTGATCTCCGTCGTAAATTTCAAATGTGAGGCACTCCTGTAACGAACCTGTGACATTTTCCAAATACAAACGATAATACACATCCACCGTGCTGTCGTTTCTCAAAGTAAAGTCTTTTTTGACCGATCTGCCAGGCTCTATATTCCAATCAGACCCGTCAAAGATAGTCTGCCCGCCATTGAGATCGATCTTGACCACGCCCATTTCAAAAATACTGTCTTCCACCGATACAAAGGATGCAATTAAGGCGCTTGTGGTGATCACTAGCATGGCCACCAACAGGACAATAGCGGTAATACAGGCGCGGATCTTTTTCTTTGTCGCTTTTAAACTACTCATTGCAAGCGTCATCCTTTCTGCGTTTATATGAGACGAGCAGTATCACTCCCAAGGAGGTCGCTGCAATGATGCACCAGAGCCAGACACTGCCTCCCTCGCCGGTGTTGGGAGGGTCTATCATCCCTCCCGAAGAAGCGGAGGAGCTTGAGGGCGGTGTCGGAGTCGAGCTAGTAGGGCTCTCACTGCCGGAAGGCTGGCTGGAGGGAGCGGATGAACTTCCATCCTCCTTGACGTACCACATAAAATCAGCCTTTAGCATGGAAGCCTGGTATTCATTGCCCACTGAAGTATCGAGATACACGTCAATTTGATAGCGGGCGGTACTTTCCTTTTGATCCCCCGCCGAAAGGATCTGGGCGAATTCCTGCCCTGCTACCGCCGCAAAAGTGTCGTCACAAAGCACCGTTCCATCTTCGGCCCGGCTGACGCGGATGCGCAATACGTCCGACAGATGCTTGGTCTCTTCTGTGACGTCAGTCTTGAAATATAGGGTAATGTTGCCGGTATGATGTGCCTTCACCTGAAAATACTTGGTAACGCGGTCGCCCGGCAACATATTTTTCACTTCAAAAGAGGTATTGTCCTCCGGATGGCTTTTGGTAAGCTCCAAGATCTTTTCTTCATCGGCTTGGCCAGCAGGAATATCTTCTCTCAACTGCTGCAATTTTAAGTCTCCAGAAGCCTGATAACGGGGAACAGTCACCAGCACAGAACCCTGTTTGGGGCCACCGATCAAATTATCCTGCACCGTCATCGTCGCCTGAGACGACGCTTCATAGTGGATGTATAAACAGCGCACTGCAAGCCCAATCACACAAGCACCCACCAAAATTGACAGCACCAAAATAGTTACCTTGAGCCGTTGGGTCAATTTATCTGTTTGCTCTTTCATGATGATCCCCTCGCATCCTCCCGCTCGGGGCGGGACATGGTTCGTTTTTTTTAGATTTTTTACCCAATTAATCCCTTATATCATACCATATTTTACACAGCTGTTCAAGCCAATTTCATCGCCAAAACCATTAAAAAGTTCACCAATTTGATATCATAAATTAGCAGAGTTATAATGCAATTTTTAAGGTTTGTATTTATTGGAAAACTTTCTTCCAAAAAATCTTTTTGATGCCAAAAATTACTAATAGTATAATTTTTAACCCTATTAAAATTATTCATTTTTAAAAGAGTATTTCACGAATCTTTGGCCAATTATTTTGTAATATTTATTTTTGTATATACAAACAGTATTTATAAAACGTGTTTTTTTCAACAATAGTTATCTCCCTTTAGTGTTCCAATAGAAACGTAAGAAAAACGTAAGGTCCTCCTTAGATGTACTTAAAAAATCGCCTTTTTCCCTTTGGTATTATAAATGCACAAGCTTTAGTTTATCAGAGAGAGGCGATTAAAATGACAAAACATCCAAAAAGGGCCTGGTTGCCTTTGGCGCTTGTACTATTGATTTTAGCGGGAGTCGTCACCTGTATGTGGACACTCAATCAGAACCTGGTGCCCGGATCCTCCAAAAATTCCTCCGGGACAGGCATCCATCTGGGAGCCAGCACGTTATCTTCGGAAAATTATCGCACCATCCCTATGGACCAGGATGACATTCATCAGGGGCTGCTCATCCTCGTCAACAACGATCACGCCTATTCCTTCCCTCAGGAAAGCAATCTTGTGTCGGTATATCAAAACAAAAACAAAAGCTATCAGGTATCCACCACAGGCCTTTTGCTCCAAAAAGACTTCTTAACCCAATTTAACGCCATGATGAAGGATTTTTCCTCCGCCCAAGGTATCAAGGATATCATTGTGGTCAGTGGGTACCGCTCGAAAGAAGACCAACAGTCCATTGTGGATCAAAAAATCCAACAGCTGGGCAAAGAAGAAGCCATGCGTTGGGCAACTGTCCCTGGTTATAGCGAGCATCACACCGGTCTAGCCGCCGATATCGGCATCTATACCTCCGATGGCAAAAGCCCCTCCTACCAGGGGCAGGGCAAGTATGCTTGGATCAACGAGCACTGCGCCCAATATGGCTTTATCCTGCGCTATCAGGACGACAAAAAGGACATCACCAAAATCGCCGATGAACCTTGGCATTACCGCTATGTAGGCACCCCCCATGCCTCCATCATGCAGCAGGAAAACCTCTGTTTGGAGGAATACACCGATTATCTCAAACGCTACCCATTCGACGGCAAGCATTTAACCGCCTCTGATGAAAGCGGAAAACAGTATGAGATCTACTACGTCGGGGCCAAAGGCAAGACTGTGGATGTGCCTGTCCCCAATGATAAGGAATACTGGATATCGGGCAATAATGTGGACGGATTTGTGGTCACAGTGCAGCTGTAACCTCCTATTGGACTATTAGAAAAGAGGGATCCCCTATTATTTAGTAAAATGTAAATATACCGTTTCTTTAGCGTGTTTTGGGGCCTTCTCCTCTTTTAGGGAAGCCAATCCACGGATGATTAAATCTCGGATCATATCATTCTGCGTATCCTTATAGTAGTATTCCTTCTTTACCCTATCCAAATCCATCTCCATGCTTGCCGGAATAGAAATGGTAAACCGTTTTAGCTCTGTAGCCATATTTCACCCTCCTTAGTCTAAAAATTCATAAATACTACACATTCATTATAGTGGTTCACTGGTTCACTGTCAATATCTTTTTCAAAATCATGGTTCTTTACATCTTTGGTTCACTGATGTATAATCAAAGGTGAGGTGATTAAAATGGCTACTGATAAGCCCCGTTATACCGTTTCTGTAGACCATGACTTATTCCAACAAATTGAGGATTTCCGATTTGAACATCGTTTTCAAACACGCTCAGAGGCAACGGTGGAACTGATACGTTTGGGATTGGAATCCTTAAAAAAGGAAAAAGATCGGTCGGAAAATGAGGGGAAAAACTGATCCATTTCACCGGCAGCAAGCCTTTTTGTGAAGTATATCCCCTGCCGCCTAAAACTCATGGAGAGATCATAACACTTTTTAGAAAATAAGAATGCCTGTAGCACTCCCCCTTCACTTCTTATATAGGGACTGCTATCAGGCATTTTATGTTTTAGATCAAAAGATATGTTTTTTCATATTTTCTTAATCAACCTGGTTGACCACCAGAATATCACCTTTTTCCACCACGGTATCCCCCCTAGGGACGACAGAGGTTCCATCTGGATGCTTGACAAGTACAATAAGTATGTTTTCCGGAACATCCAATTCCCTAACCGGTTTTCCATCCCATGCATCCTTGACCAGCAGTTCCCGAAGGCCCACATTTCCATCGTCCACATAAGCCGGGGTGGATAGCACCACCACATCCCCCACGCAGATAAGGGTGGACCCTTTGGGTACTAGGTTCTCCCCTTCATGACGTACGTTGACCACCAACGCATCGCTGGGGAGATGGCAGTCGGCGATGGTCTTATCTGCCCAAGGATGCCCTTGGTCGATGCGAAATTGAGTCAGATTCATCTGGCGCTCATATTGGTAATCGTTAAAGGTACGGCCAACACTATCGGTAGTGTCCACCATATCTAGTCTTCGGGATACCCACGGAAGCAGTGATCCCTGCACGGCCACCGACAAAAGGGAGATGCAAAATACTATGTGGAACAGGTCGTGCCCTATATCTACCCCCGATGCCATGGCCATAATGGCAAACACAATGGAGGCCGCTCCTCTCAGTCCTGCCCAAGAGGTCACCAACATCTGCCTCCAGGAGCATCGGAAGGGGGCCATAATGGCAAATACCGCCGCTGGTCGGGCCACAAAGGTAAGAAACAGCGCGATCCCTACGGCTGGCAGCGCCACCGAGGGCAGCTGTCGAGGAAAAGCCAAAAGCCCCAACAGGAAAAAGATGAGGATCTGGGCAAGGCCGGTAATGCCGTCAAAGAAGTGGACAAGCGAAACTTTATGCGGGATCTTGCTGTTTCCTAAAATGATACCGGCCAGATAGGCGCCCAAGTATCCATTCCCCCCTACTACAGCAGGGAGGGCAAAGGCCAACAACGCTGCCGCCGTGGCAAAGATGGTATCTGTACCGTCGGCCAGCTTGAGGCGCCGCAGCACAAAAATGGAAATCACCGCCACCAGCACGCCCAGCGCCACACCAAATACCAGCTGGCTAAAAATCAAAAAAGCTATGTTCCCCTGATCTCCTTTTCCCATCAGGGAGAGGGCCACCACTGTTAGCATATAGGAGGCGGGATCGTTGCTGCCGCTCTCCACCTCTAGAAGGGAAGCGGTGTTTTCCCGTAGGTTGAGTTTTTTAGAACGCAGAATGGAAAAGACCGAAGCGGCGTCGGTGGAACTAATGACGGCGCCGGTAAGAAAACTCTCCAGCACAGTAAATCCCAAGGCTGCATAACAGAATATACCCGTCAATAAAGCTGTGAGCACCACTCCTAACGTGGAGAGGCAAATGGCTTTCCCAGCAATGGGTTTGGCAGCGTCCCAACGGGTGCCGAAGCCCCCGTAAAACATAATAAAGATAAGCGCCACCGAACAGGTCTGTTCGGCCAGTTGGAAGTCGTCAAAGTGGATTTGCATCAGCCCATCCGACCCAAACAGCATCCCCAACGCCATGAACAATAGCAACGCCGGCACCCCCAGGCGTCCGGATAGGCGCCGGGCCACAATACAGGCCAGGATAATCACCGCAACCAGCAATAGGATCTTTTCCATCATCGCCTCCTATGGTCTATCTTAATCTGCTTCTCTTTCACTTAAGTATACCATAAAATTCCAGGCGGTAAAAGGTACGAACAGCCGTTTCTTTTAATCATCCTTTATTTTTGTAAAGTAAAATAAAAAAGGCTACACAAATTGTGCAGCCTTTTGGCGCGCCCAGGAGAACTCGAATCCCCAACCTTTTGGTCCGTAGCCAAACGCTCTATCCGATTGAGCTATGGGCGCATATGCAATTTGAAAAACACTCTGGTGAAGAGTGCCCTATTATAGTACCACATCTTTGTCATCCCGTCAAGCATTTTTCTTGTAATTCCTAAAAAATCTTTTTTCTTCCTTGTCCGACACAAAAGCTGTGGCCTGCTGTTGACCTTTCGTCGCGATTGGTTTATCATTATGGTTGTATTATAATGCCGTACCTTTCCCTAGTGGATCGAGGGTCCCGGCTTCTTCCCATCAACCTTTTTCGGATGGAGGATTCGAATTTGAATATCCAAATTGCACCCTCTATTTTGTCAGCCGATTTCGCCTGCCTGGGGCAGGAAGCCCATCGGATGGAGGCATCCGGTGCGGATATGCTGCACATCGATGTGATGGACGGCCATTTTGTGCCCAATATCACCATCGGCGCCCCGGTGGTCTATTGCCTGCGCAAGGTGACCGACCTGCCGTTTGACGTCCATCTGATGATCAGTCAACCGGAACGGTATGTGGATGCCTTTGTGGATGCCGGCGCCAATCTTGTCACAGTTCATGTGGAATGTCCCTCTGCCGGCGAAGCTATCAGTCTGCTGCGGAGGCGGGGCGTCAAATGCGCCCTGTCCGTCAAGCCCGGTACCCCTGTGGAGGCGGTATATCCTTATCTGGATAAGCTGGATATGGTACTGGTCATGACGGTGGAACCCGGTTTTGGCGGCCAGCGCTTTATGACCGATATGTTGCCCAAGATCCGTACCCTGCGTCAATGGGCCGACCGGTTCGGTCTTCCGTTGGATATCCAAGTGGATGGCGGGGTGGATACCAGTACCGCCCCTTTGGCCATCGCTGCCGGGGCCAACATCCTAGTGGCGGGCACTGCTGTCTTTTACAGCGACGATCCAAAGGCAACCATCCGTCAGCTCCGTTCCGGCCGGGCTTAACAGGGTAGTTTTTGCACAGATATAACAAACAAAGCACCTGGGCAGAAATGCCCAGGCGTCTCGTTTTCGGATCGCTTTTAACTCGGACTAACTATAAAAATTTTCCCTTGGCCGGAATTTTTTGCCTGGCATTGTCCTACAATATTGAGAGGACGCGCCTTCTTTCCTCTCGTCCTTCTACGAGAGGTGGCGTCCGATTTGGCTGACCGCGTCCCCTTCGGCAAGCATTTTCCCATGCTCGGCCGCAAATGCAGCGGCAGCGCTTCCTTCCCCGGCGGGACTTCCATATTCGCTGAGCAACGGCGCACAGGATTTGCAGGTATCCTCCCTGGTGTAGATCACCAGGCGATACGAATGGTCCATCTGGTAAACGGTGCTCTTTGGAATGGCGTCGGGATATTCCCGGGAAAGGCGGGAGCATACGCTCATCAGTTCATCGGCCCCTTTGAATTCATAGACGTACGGCCCGTTCAGCCGGCGCAGATGCAGTTTCTTGGGCCGGCTCTTTTGATCGTACTCCCGGGGCAGGATGGTAAAATACAACACGCATCCGCCGTCCAGAAGCGGCATGGCCTCGATGAGCAATTTCCCTTTTGAGCTGTCAAACCCGGTGCGGCGATTGGCTTCATCCAGCAGTTCCCAGATGATGCGCCTGGTCTCCATCCGGCCATAGTCCAGCTCTTCAAAGGAGATGGACAGCTGCGCTAGATCGGCCTGGTTTAGGGTGATCCGCAGCCTGTCTTCCCCACATAACTCGATCTTCAAATAACAACAGCCCCATTTCTTTGGTTTGGGAAACGATCTCCCTAGTGTCATGATATGCCATACCCCTCTACAATGCAAGAGGGCAAAATCAGGATGGAAAACATTGACCTTGTCGAATGTTGTTTCTTTCCACGGACCCTTTAAAAGACGTTCCGACCCCTGTGATTCCTTCATAATTGGAGATGAGCTACTTATGGATAAAATTCGCCGTAGACGTACCATGTATCGCAAAAAACGCCACCCCTTCCGTTGGATTTTATTGATCCTCGTGTGTATTGTCCTGGTGTTTGTAGGATACAGTGTAGCGGGACCGGTGATGAATTTCTTTAAAAATATTACATCCCCGGATCCTTCCTCGTCAGCAAGTGATGTTCCAAGTCAGGCCCCTGTCTCTTCGGAGAGTCCTGCTTCATCCCAGCCTCCGGCTTCCTCTTCCGCCGCGTCGTCGCAGCCCTCCGGCACCCAGGTCAGCGGTACAAAAGCCGTGTGGCTGCCGGTGGATACCCTCACGGGCAACGACCTCGACTCCTTTATCGCGCTGGCCAAGAAGACCGGCGTCAATGCCGTAGTGGTGGACATCAAGCTGGAAGATGGCACTTTGACCTATGCCTCCAACCTGGAAGCTCCCAAAACCGCCGGCGCTGTAGCCGACGATGCCCCTGATCTGGTAGCCGCTCTCACCGATTTAAAAGATGCAGGCATCAAACCCATCGGCCGTATGTTCTGTTTTAAAGACCCCATTGCAAAATTTGCCATCCGTGCAGGAGCCATTCAATATAAACCCAATCCGCAGCTGACTTGGCTGGATGCTTCCAAGGCAAACGGCGGTAAATCTTGGCTGAACCCCTATTCCGACGTAGCTGCACAGTATCTCATCGACATCGCCTCCGAGGCGGTGGATATGGGGTTTGAACAGATTATGCTGGAAGCCGTCCAGTTCCCTGACAAGGGCGGAAGTACCGCTTATTACGGCAAAGGATCCGAAAGTATATCCAGGGACCAAGCGTTGAGCACTTTTGTCACTAAAATGCAGGATGCTTTGCAGGCTAAGGGCGCGGAGGCTATTCTATCCTGTCCCGGTGATGTCGCAGCTGGTGAAGCCAGTTCCATCTACGGGGATGAGAATCCCTTGACCTTCGGAGCTCAAACTGCCGCTATAAATTGTATGCCGGGAGAGCTTGGCAAAGACATCACTATTTCTGGCGAGACGTTTGAGGACCCATCTGCTCAAGTATCTGAGGTGGTCGAGGCTGTAGCCGACGCCGCTGGGGCAAATGCCGGTTCATCTACGACCCTGTGGGGATGGGTACAGGCTTACGATATGACTGCCTCCCAAGTGGAGGATCAAGTGGAGGCTCTGACCAGCAGCGGTATTGATTCGGTTATCTACTATAACCCCGATGGATCTTATTCAGAACAACAGCTATCCTAGGGGGTAGTACCCCCTCCCACGTCGCTCCAGATTATTCTCTGAGACGAAGTCTATGTGCCCGGTACCTTTTCCTTTTTTGGGAGGTACCGGGTTTATCCTAGGGGGTAGTACCCCCTCCCACGTCGCCCCCGATCATTCTCTAAGACGGACCTTGTGTGCCACCTTTTCCTTTTTGAAGGGTACCGGGTTATTCTTGGGGCAGTACCCCCTCCCACGTCGCTCCCGATCATTCTTTAAGACGGAGCTTATGTGCCACCTTTTCCTTTTTGAAGGGTACCGGGTATTTTTTAAGGTGTCATATTTAATTTTTATCGAACTAATATTTAAAAATTTGTTCCAAACCCCTTTCTTTTTTCTCGAACATATGTTATACTATTAGTGAACAAAAATTCTAATTCAAACGGGGGAATTGGCTATGACAACCGGACAAACCCTTCAAACCATATTAGAAGTGCTAGTCATTCTTGGCATCGGTATGGGGTTTCTCTTTGAACAACGTGTGGTATTATTCGAGCGCCGGCTACTTCGGCGATGGAAAAATTCCCGTCGCCGCTCCAATCGTTTTAAAAAACGCAGCACACATTTTCAGCGTCCTCCTGTATCCAAACGCGCTGCCTAACCATTCGTTCTTCTCCCGCGGCAATTGCCGCCATTCCATAACCAGCCAAATCAACAGAGCCAAAAATTTTTAATTTTGATCGATTCACATTTTGCCGATTGACTTTTTGAGTTTTTTGTGTTATGTTTCCATTTAGTTTAACAAAGGGAGGTGGCTTGATGTCGTCTATTCGCTAATTATAGGACAATAAAATCTACGAATAAGATTCGTGCTCATCCTATTTATGATGGGTTATTTTGTTGTACTTATCTTTGCGAATAGATTCATTGAGCTAACTCTGTTTTTCAGGTGTTTTGGTGTGCCTGCTCATTTGCTGTGGACAACTGCGTCTATTGTCCATCGGGCTGAAATCGTAGCAAAGTAGATACACAGATAACCCGTCTTTTGAGGGTTATCTGTTTTTTTATTGTCCTTTTCATGCAGACTTTATTTTAAGCAGAAAGGAATAGAAAAATGTTTGAAAAAGACAAATGGAAAACAAAATTCTCAATCGTTGCATTGGGACAGGCAATCTCCCTACTGGGAAGCCACGGCGTCCAGTTTGCAATGATCTGGTGGCTGGCAGAGCAAACCTCCTCGCCGTTGATGCTGGGATTGTCCGGGCTTGTGGCATATCTGCCCATGACGCTGTTCAGTCCCCTTGCCGGCATAGCGGCCGACCGCTTTCATCGAAAATTCATCTGTATTTTCTCAGATATGGCCATGGGCGTTATTGCGCTGGTTTATGCCGTATGCCTACTCCTATTTGATCTACCTGTCTGGACAGTCTTCATTATGTTGTGCGTCCGGGGAATTGGCAGCACATTTCAACAGCCGGCCATCCAGTCGATCATCCCACAGCTTGTGCCATCCGATCAGCTTGTCAAGACAAATGGGTGGATGCAGCTGATGAATGCCGGTTCATTCCTGTTAGGGCCTGTCATTGGCGCCTCCCTTTACGCTGCATTTCCCATGTCCGTGGTCCTGATGAGTGATGTCGTCGGAGCGATTCTCGCCAGCATTGCTTTGGCAGCAGTCAAAATTCCCAAGCTGGAAAAATCACAAGAGGCCAAACAAAATATGCTGGAGGAATTTAAGGAAGGGCTCCGAGTGTTCCAAAGGGACCGGAAGCTATTTTATCTGGTAATGGCTGAGGCCCTTTGTATGTTTTTCTATGCCCCCCTCTCCTCCTTCTATCCGCTGATGACCAGCGATTATTTTAACCTGTCTGCAATGTACGGCAGCGTAGTGGAATTGTCTTTTGCGGTGGGAATGATCGCATCCTCACTGCTTTTTTCCAGTGTGTTAAAGATAAAGCGGAAAATACGGGTATCTTTTATCGGACTGCTTGGAATGGGCGCGGTTTCAGCGGCTTGTGGAATACTCCCGTCGGTATTTGTCGGATGGATTCTGTTTGCCATACTCTGCGTGGGGCTTGGCGCATCCGGTAATGTACATAGCATTCCCCTAACCGCCTACATTCAGAAAACGGTGGAAGCAGAGAAAATGGGACGGGCCTTCTCGGTTCTTACCCTCATTTCCTCCGTCACCATGCCGGTTGGATTGTTATTCAGCAGTCCAATTGCTGAAAAAGTCGGGGTTCAGGTATGGTTTTTCATTGCCGGTATCGCCATTGTAGCCATGACCGCCGCAATTTTGCTGTGGTACCGCCTTAAAAACATCCAAAAAGGAGGAAAGAAACTTGATTCGTAAATTTGAAGCCTGCGATATAGGACAGCTTATGAGGATTTGGCTGGACGGAAACAGGGAGGCTCACGATTTTATTCCGCGGGAATACTGGGAAACCCATGCTTCAGCCGTCCGGGAACAGATTTTACAGGCAGAGGTCTATGTGTATGAAACGGATGGAGACGTACAGGGGTTCGTTGGGATGCAGGGAGACTATCTTGCCGGGATTTTTGTGGAGGAACAATCCCAGGGTATAGGCATTGGAAAACAGCTCCTGAATTACGTCAAGGAAATCCATCCTGCCTTGTCGTTAAACGTATACCAGAGGAACAAGCGTGCAGTAAGGTTTTATCAGCGGGAAGGCTTCTCCATCATTTCAAAAGATGTGGATGAGGATACCGGGGAAGCTGATTTTACGATGTCTTGGACCAATGGATGCAGTCCAACTAATAAAAGGACATGGCGACCCTTTCTACGAAGTGTTCGCCATGTCCTTTTTGGTTTACGATTTCAAGATTCCTCCTATTGCTGAGAAATCCATTTATCTTATTGCAATTGTGTGATGGTGATGCGGCCATAATACTCTGCGGCCCGGTCGGGATACGCCAGTTCAGCCGATTGATCGGTGACCGATGCCGTCCCATAAGCGGCCGCCAGACGGACACATTCATCAAAGCTAAGGCCCCTAATATGTGCCGCTAAGAACCCGGCCAACGATGAATCCCCAGCTCCTACGGTGGACTGGGCCTCCACCGCCGGTACCTTGGCCAGTATCGCCTGGTCTTGGGTCATGCCCAACATGCCTCCCGCCCCAAGGCTGAGAAGCACCACCGAAATTCCCCGCTCCAACACCTTCCGGCCGTAGGATAACATTTCCTCCGGCGTCTCGGGATTGGCCTCCACCAGCCGACAGAATTCCCCGGCATTGGGCTTAATGAGCCAGGGCTTTATCTCGCTTAATTGATCCAAAGTAAGGCAGTCGGTGTCAATGGCCACAATGCCTTCTACCGACTGGGCCTCCCGAGCCAAGGCCTTCACATCCTCAAAGCCTACGCCTTGGGGAAGGCTGCCTCCAAAAACGCAGAAATCCCCCGGATGAATCTCTTCCCTCAGGATGCGCGTCAATTTCCCTAAATCATCTTGGGAACATTCCAGCCCCTCGCGATTGACCTTGATGGTCTCTTTTCCCACCCGGAGGGTAATATTCTCCCGGATATCCCCCAGCGTCCTCACAAAGCGGTGTTTTACCCCTTCTCGCCCCAATACATAGGTCATGGCGTGGAGGTTATCGAATCCGGCGATGCCGGTCGCCAAGGTCGGAATACTCGACCGAGTTAGCACGCGGGATACATTGATCCCCTTTCCCCCAGGCTGACGGGTCTCCCTTTTGACCCGGTTCACCATATCGGTGTCCAATTGGTCCAGCCACAGGGTGACGTCAATGGATGGATTGAGGGTCACAGTTAAAACCTTGGGCAACATAATGGTTCACTCCCTCATGAGCCGGGACCTCCTTCGTGCATCCGCACAAGGCCCTCGGCATATTCCTCTTAATCTTTTCTTTATTATACACCAATATACCCAAATTTCAAGAGATTAACCCTTGAAATTTTATACCGTTTTTTTGCTCCATTTGACACCTTGGGGCGTATCCTCCAAAACGATGCCTTCCTCTTTCAGCTGATCCCGGATGCGGTCGGCCTCCGCCCAATTCTTCTCCTTCCGAGCCTGGGCGCGTTTCTCAATCAATTCCTCCACGTGGGCCGTCAGGTCGTCGTCCTCTTTCTCCTGTCCCCGTTCATACAGCAGGCCCAGTACGCCCGTCAGTTCCCCAAGCATATCCAAAGCCGATTGTACGCTCTGCTTGGATACGCCGTCCACACCCACCAGGGTGGTATTGGCGTCGCGCACCATCTCAAACACCACGCCCATGGCGTCGGCCGTGTTAAGGTCATCGTCCATGGCGGCGCAGAACCGCGTGCGGTACTGGTCAAGGCGCTGCAAAAATTCCTCATCGGCGGGGATATCGGCGGCATTTTTCAGAGCAAAAGTCAGGTTGTCCCGGCAGGTGTAGAGGCGGTCCAGGGCGGCTACACACTGCTCCATGATCTCCAAGCTGTAGTTGATGGGGCTGCGGTAGTGGGAGGACACCATCAGGTAACGGATGGGCTCATAGCCAAACTTTTCCGCCACTTCCCGGACGGTAAAGAAATTGCCCAAAGATTTGGACATCTTCCGTTTGTCCACATTGATAAAGCCGTTGTGTACCCAGAACCGGGCAAAGGGGACACCGTTGGCGCATTCGCTCTGGGCGATCTCATTCTCATGATGGGGGAAGACCAGGTCTTCGCCGCCGCAGTGGATGTCGATGGTCTTGCCCAAGTACCGCCGTGCCATAGCCGAGCACTCGATGTGCCATCCAGGACGCCCCATCCCCCAGGGGGATTCCCAAGCCGGTTCCCCCGGTTTTGCCCCCTTCCACAGGGCAAAATCCAGGGCGTCCTCTTTGACGTCGCTGACATCGATGCGGGCACCCGACTCCAGGTCCTCGATGGGCTGGTGGGAGAGCTTGCCGTAATTTTCATCCTTGAGGGTCCTAAAATAGACGTCCGATCCGCTTTGATAGGCGTATCCCTTGTCGATGAGGGTCTTGACGATATCGATGATCTCGTCGATATTCTCAGTGGCCTTAGGATGGACGGTGGCCCGTTGGATGTTGAGGCCATCGGCATCGGTCCAGTATTCGGCGATGTACCGCTCGGCAATCTCAGTGGAGGAAACCCCTTCGCTGTTTGCTTTGTTGATGATCTTGTCGTCTACATCAGTGAAGTTCTGTACAAACCGCACCGGCATGCCTCGGTAGGCCAGATAGCGGCGCAGCACATCAAAGACGCACAAAGGCCGGGCATTCCCGATGTGGATATAGTTATACACCGTAGGGCCACAGGCGTAGATGGTGGCTTCTTCCCCCATGGGCTTAAATTCCTGTTTTTCTCTTGTCAACGTATTGTATAATCTCATAATATGATTCCTTTCTGTATTTTATCAGATGTGATGCAGTTTATCCATTTTACGGCGTAGTTTGCTGATCTCAGCCTCAATGCGGCACATCTCCTGGGACACAGGATCCGGAATGTGCACTTGATCCAGCTGATCCACCACCTTTTTGCCTCCCCGGCGAACCACCCGCGCCGGCACGCCTACAGCCGTACTGTCGGGCGGCAGGTCGGTGAGAACCACTGCATTGGCGGCTACTTTACAGTTATCCCCCACCTTAATAGGGCCCAGGATCTTAGCGCCGGCGCCGATCATACAGTTTTTGCCGATGGTGGGATGGCGTTTGCCGGTATCCTTACCGGTACCTCCCAATGTGACCCCTTGGTAGATGGTGCAATTGTCCCCTACCTCGGCCGTCTCCCCGATGACCACGCCCATTCCGTGGTCGATGAGCACGCCCCGGCCGATTTTAGCGCCGGGATGGATTTCAATACCCGTTTTCTTCCGGTTGCGCTGGCTGATCCATCGGGCTAAAAACAACATGTTGCGCTCATAAAACCAATGGGCCCGGCGGTGGGAACGCACCGCTTTGAGACCCTGGTACAAAAACCAGACTTCAAAGTTGGAACGGGCGGCGGGATCTCTCTCCTTAATGGCGGCGATGTCTTCTCTCAAGCGGTTAAACATAAGGTCTCTCCCTTCTGATCTGCGACAAAGGGATTTTTTGGCCATAACAAAAACCGCCTCCATCGCAGAAAGCACTGCAACGGAGGCGGCAAAACCGCGGTTCCACTCCAATTTATCACTCATTCGGGGGCGCCGGTAACGGTGGCCTACCGCATGGGGATACTTCCAAAAAAATCTTCCCCCCATGTGCTCCCAGGTGCACTTCACTCCACCTTTTGCGCCGGATGGCTTTCAGCCCATGGCCTCCGTCTCTTTTTCGCAACTGCCGGCAGAGTTACTCTCCTGCTCTACGCATTTGATTCTATGTTCTTATTATAGCGCCGCCATTCCCGCTTGACAACGATTTTTCCCATTTTTAGACGCAGAAAAACATACCTATTTTGTAGGATTATTTGGTGGTATTGATATGTTCCCGATACTGCCACATATACTGCACGCCAGAAATGACCGTAGTCAAAGTAGCGATGGAGATCAGCACGGTATCCACCACGGTAACGGCGGCCTGCACTCCGGCCATGGGGAAAAACACCTTGAGTTCCTCCAGAAGGATAATGGCAATAATAGCCACCATCTGGCTGACTGTTTTCATCTTTCCCCATATATTGGCCGCGATGACTTCTCCACCGCCGGCCGCTACCAGGCGAAGGGAAGTGACCAGAAATTCCCGGGCGATGATGAGCACCACAAACCATGCGCTCACAAGGCCTAGTTCCACAAATCCCACCAGTGCACACGTCACCAGTACTTTATCGGCTAAGGGATCCAGGAATTTACCAAAGGTAGTGATTTGATTGTTCCGCCGGGCCAATTTGCCATCCACAGCGTCGGTAATGGACGCCATGGCAAATACCGCTGCCGCCAACAAGGCGTTGTGAGGGATAAAATCCGCCAATAGGAAGAAAAGAAAAATGGGTGTCATGGCGATGCGAAGCACCGTTAGTTTATTGGGTGTATTCATACAAACCTCCATGTAATCCCGCGCGAAAATAAATGAGAGTGGTTCCCCTTAGGAGAAGTATTTCCGGTCAATACCTGACGATAGTCTAAACCCTCTTGATATGGCCGTTCCCGGCAAATTAAAATTTACTGGGCCTAACCGTGCTGCAAAGGATAAGCTGATCGTTTTTCCATAATGTCCCGCTTAAACTTCTTTTATCATACGCCAAAAAAGCGGCGGGCTTTGTCAAAAAAGAAGTGGAATATCACAATAATGCTTTTTAGCCATTAATTCATCCTATTCCTCGGCCGAAACCAGGTGCCCTTTTAAATCGTAATCGGTATGGCTGGTGAGTTCCACCTCCACAAATTGTCCGGGAGAAAGAGGCTGTTTGGATGTAAACAGCACAACCCCATCGATCTCCGGGGCCTGACGCTGGGTGCGTCCCACGTAAAGGCCGGGCCGTTCTCCTTTGCGTTCCACCAGCACCGTCTCCCTTTTTCCCACCTGCCGTTCCAAACGGCGGGAGGAAATCACCGACTGCTCCTCCATGATGATCTCTTGGCGGCGCTGCTTCACTGCATCCTCCACCTGATGGGGCAGAGTGGAGGCAATGGTCCCCTCCTCCGGCGAATAGGCAAAACACCCAAGATGATCAAACTGGGCCTCTTTGACAAATTCCGCTAGCTCTGTAAACTGCTCCTCCGTCTCACCGGGGAAACCTGCAATGAGGGTGGTGCGAAGGGCGATTCCTTCTACTTTATCTCGGAGGGTATGTACCAAATGGAGAAGGCTTTGTTTATCCCCGCGGCGGTTCATGGCCTTGAGTACCTCCCCCGACGCATGCTGTAGGGGGAGATCCAGATAGTTGCACACTTTTGGCTCCTGTGCCATCACCTCCAGAAGCTCTGGGGTGATGGTATCCGGATATGCATACAGCACTCGGATCCAACGAATCCCATCAATTTGACACAGTTTCCTCAGAAGCTCCGGCAGCATCAGTTTATCGTAAAGATCCAAGCCATACCGGGAGGTATCTTGGGCGATGACTACCAGCTCTTTGACTCCCTTTCGGGCCAGGTTGCCCGCCTCTTCCACAATCTCTTCCATTGGACGGCTGCGGAACGGGCCCCGGATGGAGGGGATGGCACAGTAGGTGCAGCAATTGCTGCATCCGTCGGCTACCCGTAGATAAGCGGTATAGGGTGGAGTGGTAAGGGTACGTTCTCCTGTAAGGGGCATACAGGATTTGGGCGGGAAACACGCCATCCGTTCCCCTTTGACCAGCACCTGGCGGATGGATTTCGCCACATCGCCGTTGGATCCGATGCCCAAAACGGCGTCCACCTCCGGCATTTCATCCAGCACCTCTTTTTGGTACCGCTCGGCCAAGCAACCGGTGACCACCAGCGCTTTGAGGCTGCCGGTCTTTTTGTACTCCGCCATTTCCAGGATGGTTTCAATGGATTCCTTTTTGGCGTCGTCGATGAAGCCGCAGGTGTTGACTAAAATGACGTCGGCCTCAGAGGCGTCGCTTGTGATTTCAAAGCCCTCTCCGGACAGCTTAGCCAACATCATTTCCCCATCCACCTGATTTTTGGGACATCCCAAAGACACCATGCCCACTTTAATTGCCATCCTTGTTCCCCCTTGATTTTATCTTACAACGGGATCCCCACAGGAACCCCCTTTTGATCTTGTCGTCTTTTGGCGCCTATGAATCGTCCCCCGACAGGCCCTCCTGCAAAAAAGGGCGCAGGGCCGGCCAGATTTCGTAGGCATTGTATCCGTACCGCTGCAGAGCTGAAAAGACCCGCCGCAGCTTTTTCTCATCCTCAATGGCACCGCCGTATTTTTTCTCCACAATGCGGCCGATGGACTGCTCCGGGCAATACTCTACCCCTTCCACCACCCGATGGGCCATATCCCGGTCGATGCCTTTTTGAATCAATTCCCGCTTAGCTCTTGATGGTGCATAACACTTGCGTTCCATGAGATCCCGGGCCAGACGTTCCGCGTACTTTTGATCGTCCACGAGCTTCAATTCCTGCATCCGGCAGGCAGCTCGCTCAGCCACCTCACGGCTCACCGTCTGCTCCAGTTTGCGGCTCAACTCCTCCATAGAGTAATCCCGTCTGGACAGTAAGTCGAGCGCCTTGCGTTTGGCAAACCGCTCCTGCGCTTTCAGGGAGAGCTCCCAAAGCTCCTCCCAATCCCACAGGCTTCCCTCGTCAAGGCCCGACTGATCCAACGTCTCCTCATCCAAGAGGCACACACATTCTCCATGGCTGATCACTTCTATCATGCCGTCCTTGCGGCGTTTGAGCCGGTCAATGGACACCATCATTCGTCGTCATCCACCAAAATGTCGATATCCACCGCTTTTCTAGCCGGTTTGGGCGCCTCTACAGCCTTGGCCGCAGGTGCCGGCGCAGGGGCGGAAGCTGCATTGGAAACAGGACGACGGGGCTTTGTTTTTGCCTCCTCCTGCTCCTTCATCTTCTCCCGGACTTTGGCCTCCACCTCGGCGGCTACTTCGGGATTGTCTGCAAAATAGTTCTTAGCGGCGTCCCGGCCCTGGCCCAGACGGACATCCCCGTAAGAGAACCAGGATCCACTCTTCTGCACTACATTGGTTGATACCGCCATATCCAGCAGTTCCCCTTCCCGGGAAATACCCTTGCCGTACATGACGTCGAATTCCGCCACCTTAAAGGGCGGCGCCACCTTGTTTTTCACAACTTTGGCACGGGTGCGGGATCCTACCATTTCGGTGCCGTTTTTCAGCGTCTCAATGCGGCGCACATCGATGCGCACACTGGCGTAAAACTTCAGGGCGCGGCCACCGGGAGTGACCTCCGGATTGCCATAGCTGACCCCTACCTTTTCACGCAGCTGGTTGATGAAAATGGCCACACAGTTGGATTTGGCGATGACGCCGGCCAATTTGCGCAGCGCCTGGGACATAAGCCTGGCCTGTAGGCCTACATGGGTATCTCCCATCTCACCTTCGATCTCGGCCCGGGGCACCAGGGCGGCCACCGAGTCCACAACCACCACATCCAAGGCCCCGGAACGCACCAGGGCCTCGGTGATTTCCAACGCTTGCTCGCCGGTATCCGGCTGGGACACAAGCAGGGAATCCACGTCCACCCCCAACGCGGCGGCATACACGGGATCCAAGGCGTGTTCTACGTCGATAAACGCAGCCTCGCCGCCCTTTTTCTGCGCCTCGGCGATGACGTGCAGCGCCAAGGTGGTTTTACCCGATGATTCCGGGCCATAGATCTCGATGATACGTCCTCTAGGGACGCCGCCGATGCCAAGGGCCATATCCAGCGAAAGCGAACCGGTGGAGATGGCCTCCACATTCATGCCCTGGTTCTGTCCCAGCTTCATGACGGCCCCTTTGCCGAACTGTTTCTCAATATTGTTGAGGGCTGTTTCCAGCGCCTTTTTCTTGTCGCTCACAGGGGCCACTGTCCCCTTCTTATCCATGGAAGATGCCATATCCCATTCCCTTCCTCTCACCGGTTTACCGGATGGTTTTCCCGTCTTTCTTACACTCTGGGAAAATATTTTCTAATAGGTTTATTATACCGTATCCGCCGGCTCATTGCAACCAAAAACGCCCAACACCACCCGGTCTAAACCGGCCAAATCCTTATATACCTGTACCTCAGAAAGTCCATGATGACAGAAGAGATCCTGCACGGATGTTCCCTGTTCCGACCCAATTTCCACGGCCAAAAGGCCTCCCTCTTTCAAAAGTCCCAGCCAATTCTGGAGAAGCGCCCGGTAAAATACCAATCCATCCCCGCCGCCGTCTAATGCCATGGCCGGTTCATAGGACAGTTCAGTAGGAAGCGTCTCCAACTCATAGGAGGGGATGTAAGGGGGGTTGCACACAATGACGTCAAATTGTCCCAATTCTGGAGGCGTGAGCAGCATATCCCCTTCTACCGCCCCCACATCCACGCCGTTAAGCTTGGCATTTTTCTTGAGGTACTCCATTGCGTCGGCGGACTTCTCCAGCGCCGTCACCTGCGCGCCAGGACAGAGCCGTGCAATCGACACAGCCAATGCCCCCGATCCGGAACACAGGTCCAGCACCCGGGGGCTCTCTTTCCCTTTTAAGAACTCCAACACCTTTTCACACAGCACCTCTGTGTCGGCCCGCGGGATCAGCACCCCTTCCCCTACCTCGAAGGGAAGGCCCATGAATTCCCATTTCCCCACCAGGTACTGGAGTGGATAACCGGCCGCCCGGCGTTTCACAAGACGGATCAATCGATCTATCCCATCCTCCGGCGCCTCTTCCTTGCCTCGTACAGCCAGCTGTTCCCGGCTTATGTGAAATACGGCGTCCATCAGCTGAATGACATCAAAGGCAGGGCTTTCACACCCTGCCTCTGTCAGACGCTGTTTTGCCTTATGATATACCTGCTCAAAGGTCATACTCATGAAGCTTGAACCTCACTGTTTTCTGATTTTTGCGGCAGATCCTCTTCCGGGAGCACCGCCATAACCGATTGAATGGCCACTTCGATCATGCTGTCATCCGGTTCTTTGGTGGTCAGCCTCTGGGTCCACATTCCGGGGGCCGACAGGATACGGGTCAGTAGATTGTCATGCCGTCCGGCAAAGCGGATGATTTCGTACCCCACCCCCATGATAACCGGCAGGATCAAAATTTTAATGGGCACCCAGATCATATTGTTGTTGTCCAGGTCGGTGAAGTATACCAAAAGCGACGAGAGCAAAATGCTGACAAGCAGCATCAACACCAAGAAGCTTGTACCGCAACGGGGATGGAAACGGGACTGCTTGCGCACATTTTCCACCGTTAAATCCAATCCATTCTCATAGCAGAAGATGGTCTTATGTTCCGCTCCATGGTATTGGAACACACGCCCAATCTCCTTCATGCGGGCTACCAATGCGATATAGCCGATAAAGATCGCGATCTTCAGCACACCTTCAAACACGGCACGCAGGTTGGCGATTTGATCCCCCGCCGCACCCTGCAACAGGCTAAACAACAACGACGGCAAATACATAAACAAAAACACCGCCAGCACCACGCCCAACACCGCTGCGATGCTGGTGAGTACCCCCATCAATTTGTCGCCTAATTTATCGGTCAGCCATTTTTCAAACTTGGAGGGTTCCTCATCGTCCTCCTCCAAATCGATGCCGGCCTTTTCCGCCGAGCGCATCAGCGCCTTGAACCCAGTCAACAGCGATTCGATAAACCCCACAATCCCCCTTACCAAAGGGATGCGGAAAAAGGACGATTTCCCTTTAATGTCCACACAATCCAGATCTTCTGTTTCAATCTCTCCTGACGGGACGCGTACAGCCAATGCCGTCCCTTTTGGACCGCGCATCATAACGCCTTCAATGAGCGCCTGGCCGCCGATGATGCCCAGCCGGGGATTTTTTGCCTTTTTCAACTTTCACCCATCCTTTTTATCCTTAATAAATAGGTGCAATCCATCCAACTGGAAAGGGCACCTGAGGAAATATTTCTATGCTAAACATACCATATCCCTCCCTTAAATTCAAGCTGACAACCGTAAACCTTTTATGAAGTTTTCCCTTTGGGCAAAAAAATTTACATTTCCGCAATTTTTTTTAAATTCCTCTTGCTTTTCTCAAAATGAAATGATATAATATACCTCGTCGCAAAAAGCGACTGTCAATTAAATAGGGACGCTTAGCTCAGCTGGAAGAGCATCTGCTTGACGTGCAGAGGGTCAGCGGTTCAAGTCCGTTAGCGTCCACCATTGGGGGTTGTCCTTGCAATAGTGGGGGCGACCTTTTTATTGTCTTTTTCCCTTTGATCCATTAGAAAACCCCGGTGAAATCACCGGGGTTTTCTCTTTGGGGAACTATTTATTTAGGCAAGTAACTTTTTATCACTCTTCGTCGTCATCCTTGCCGCCCTTGGCCTCTTTGGCTGCTTTGGCGGCGTCAATGACCTTCTGTGCCACAAAGGAGGGCGCCTCTTCATACCGTTCAAATGCCATGGTAAAGCTGCCCCGGCCTTGGGTCACCTGACGCAAATAGGTGGAAAAATCATACATCTCTGCTTCCGGGGCTTCGGCCGATACCACTTGCAGGCCGTCTTCTCCGGCGTCCATGCCCAACACGCGGCCGCGCCGTTTGTTGATTTCGCCGATGATATCGCCCATGTTGGCCTCGGGGATATACACCTTCACGCTGCCGATGGGTTCCAGCAGCACAGGACCCGCTTGGGGAAGCCCAGCCTTATAAGCAAGCCCGGCCGCCATCTTAAAGGACATTTCCGAAGAGTCCACCGGATGATAGGAGCCGTCCACCAAAGTGGCCTTCAGGCCCACCACCGGATACCCCGCCAGCACGCCGTGCTCTACGCAGTCTCTAAGCCCCTTTTCTACCGCCGGGAAGAAGTTCTTGGGCACCGCGCCGCCGAACACCTTCTCTTCAAATACCAGATCGTCACTGTCGCAGGGTTCAAATTCAATCCACACATCGCCAAACTGGCCGTGGCCGCCGGTCTGTTTCTTGTGGCGGCCCTGCACCTTGACCTTTTTGCGGATGGTCTCTCGATACGCCACTTTAGGCGCTTTCATCTTCAGCTCCACGCCAAACTTCTGCTTGAGCTTGGAGGCCACCACGTCCAGATGCTGCTCGCCCAAACCGGACAAGATCATCTGATGGGTCTCCACATTATTCTGAACCGAGATGGTAGGATCCTCTTCCTTCAAGCGGCTGAGGCCCGAAGCCATCTTTTCTTCATCACCTTTGTTCTTAGGTTTGACCGCCATGGACAGGCTGGGAGTGGGGAAATTGACCCCTTCCAGTTTCACAGGGCGGGATGTGGCGGACAGGGTATCGCCCGTTTTGGCCGAGGCCAATTTAACCACCGCGCCGATATCGCCTGCTACAACACAGGTGGCGTCTTCCTGCTTCTTGCCACGGATGGTCAACAGCTTGCCGATCTTTTCCGGCTGACCGGTGCGGGAATTGAACATCTGGGTATCGGCCTTGACTTTACCAGAGATTACCTTAAAATAGGAAAGCTTTCCCACAAAGGGATCGGCTACTGTCTTAAAGATAATAGCGGCCGCAGGATCCTCCTCAGACACTTTCAGTTCCACCGGTTCGCCGTCCATGGTCTCGGCCATTTCTCCGGCCGCATCGGCCGCTGACGGGACCAGATCCACAATGCAATCCAAAAGCTGGTCCACGCCGTCCAATTTCAGGCCGGAGCCGCATAAAATGGGGAAAATGTCCCCCGATTTGATTCCTAGTTTTACACCCTTGATAAACTCTTCCGCGGTGAAGGCTTCGCCGGCAAAATACTTTTCCATCAAGTCCTCGTCGGTTTCGGCCACCGCTTCCGAGAGGGTCATACGGATCTCTTCCACCTCATCGGTTTCAGGCATCGGCACTTCCTTTTTCTTGCCTTTGTCGTATGTATAGGCCTTCTCCTGTAGGACGTCGATGTAACATTGCACCTTTCCGCCTTCCACATGGGGGATGACGATGGGGCAAGCGCCTGTGCCAAAGGTCTCCTGAATCGAGGCGACGGCTTTGGAGAAATCAGCGTTGTCTTCGTCCATTTTGGTGACAAAGAAGATCTTGCCGATGCCCCGCTTGGAAGCCACCTGGAAGGCCTTCTCCGACCCCACTTTAGCGCCTGATTTCCCCGACACCGGGATAATTACGCAATCGCCTGCCCGGATGCCTTCACAAAGGCCGCCGGCAAAGTCGAACAGTCCAGGGGTATCGATCAGGTTAATTTTACAATCTTTCCACTCAAGCGGCGCCACCGCAGTGGACACCGACGTCTTTCTTTTAATCTCCTCGGGGTCAAAATCCATGACGGTATTGCCGTCGGCCACTTTGCCCAGCCGCTCCGATGCGCCGGCCAGATAGAGCATAGCTTCGGCCAGAGAGGTCTTTCCCGACCCACCGTGGCCTCCTAGGACGATATTTCGAATGTTTTGGGCTGTATACTGTTTCAAGATTTGATTCCCCTTCCGGTATATTTGTTTGGCCGTATTTCTTTGGGATTTTTGAGATATTGCACAATTATTATGCGGCCTTTGAATCAATTATATCTTACCCGCCCAGCAAATTCAATCCATTTTTTTGAAATCCTGGATTTTCGCCCGCCAGAACAGTTTCGACGCTATAAGTTAGCTATATTTACTAGTTTTTCTCCATATTTATCCAAAAGCAACGTCGAATCCACCTGAACTGTATTGATTTTTTAGCATGTTCTTTTCTCTCTTTGTTATTGTCCTTGCCCTTCGATGAAACAAATCTCTATATCTTACTTTTTTCAGTCGTCAACCAATTTTCTCCCTATTGGTCAAAAGAGCAAAACGGCCTTCCTTTTTATCCCAAAGAAAGGGCCGTTTTGCTCTTGCTTTCCATCATATTCTTTGATTCCGCTGAATATTTTTTCAGCCTTTCTTATCATCCAGCTGCCTCCGACCGCGCCTGATCCTCCCGGATCTTTTGGGCGATCATCATGTCCTTGACCTTCATGAGCCGGGTCAGGTTGGAGCGCTCGTTTTCATCCAGCTTCATGGTGATGTAACGGATAGAATCCTGGAGTTCCGGGATCATGACGTGCTCCAGGGCATTGACGCGGCGGCGGGTTTTTTCGATCTCAGCCGCCAGCAGCTGGGCCGACTTCTCCGACTCAGCAAGCCGCAGCATGTCGGGCAGCACCTGGGCCAGCGCTCGGACGGCGCCGTCCAAGTCCCCGGAGGTGAAGGCGTAGCCGTAGGAGTAGATGTCGTTGGGATCGTCGGTGCGGGTTTTGGCGGTAAAGCGGGGAATGTCCACGCTCATGACATTTTTTTTGCCCACCTCCAGCTTCACCTGCTGCTTGGGGGCCATGAGGGCCACCGACAGCGCCTCCTTCTGCATCACCGACCGGGCCACGATAAAGTACCGGTTGGCCTCTTCGATGCCCTGCTCCACCTTTTGGCGCAGAGCTTTATTTTCCCGCACAATCTCCAAAAATTGGCGCATCAGTTCGTCCCGCTTATCCTTGAGCAATTTATGCCCCCGCAGGGCGGTGACCAGGCGTTTTTTGAGCCGGGTCAGTTCCATCCGGGTGGGGTTGACCTGCATCGCATCCATCAGGGTTGACACCTCTTTCTTTCCCATTCGTCCCGCAGAATGCCCATGAGCACCAGGTCCTTGCGCACGCCATCGGCAAAATAACTTTGCCGGCGCCGCCCTTCCTCCACAAAGCCGCAGGAACGGTAACATTTGATAGCCGCTTCATTGTCCTCCCGCACCCACAACTCAATCCGGTGGAGATTCATCTGGTGAAAGGCGAATCCCAGGGCCAGCCCGACGGCCTCCGATCCGTACCCCTTGCCCCGGTACCCCTTTGCGCCGATGACAATGCCCAAGCTGGCCACACGGTGACGGTAATCCACCTGCATCAGGTCCAATTGGCCGATGTATTGCTCAGAATCTCGGTGGGCGATGACAAAAGCCGGGCCTCCGGACCGGGCGTTTTCCTCCACAAAGGAGCGGGTCTGCTGGACGCTCCGGGGATAGAGAAACACCGTTCCGTCCAGATACCGGGTGACCTGGAGATCGTTGACCCATGCTTGGATGGGTTCTATGTCCTCCAACCGGTACTCCCGCAGCACAATTCTTTGGCCTATTAGGTGCGGCATACAGCCTCTCTCCCCCTTCTCGCGGCGGGGAGGGCGTTATTCCTCCCCATGGTAGTACTGATCCAAAAAATGGTCCTTGATGCGCTTGAGCTCGCTTCTGGGCAGCATGGACAAAAGATCCCAGCCCAGATCCAAGGTCTCCTCAATGGAACGGTTTTTCTCATACCCTTGGGAGATGTAGTCCTGCTCAAAGGCGTCGGCAAATTTGGCGTATTTTTTATCGATATCGGTCAGCGCCGCTTCGCCTAGGATGGTCATCAGCTCCTTGGCGTCCTTTCCCCTGGCGTAGGCGGCGAACAATTGATTCATGGTGTTGGCGTGATCGGCCCGGGTTTTGCCCTCGCCGATGCCCTTGTCCTTCAAGCGGGACAGAGAGGGCAGCACGTCGATGGGCGGCCGGACCCCTTTGCGGTACAGCTCCCGGGAGAGGATGATCTGCCCCTCGGTGATGTATCCGGTCAGGTCGGGGATGGGATGGGTCTTGTCATCCTCCGGCATGGTCAAAATGGGGATGAGGGTGATGGATCCGTTTTTCCCCTTGAGGCGGCCGGCCCGCTCGTACATGGAGGCCAGGTCGGTATACATATAGCCCGGATAACCCCGGCGGCCGGGAACCTCCTTGCGGGCGGCCGATACCTCGCGCAGGGCGTCGGCATAGTTGGTAATATCGGTCATGATGACCAACACATGCATGCCCTTGTCAAAGGCCAAATACTCCGCAGCAGTCAGCGCCATTTTAGGCGTGGCGATGCGCTCGATGGCCGGGTCGTTTGCCAGGTTGACAAACAGCACTGTCCGGTCCATAGCGCCGGTGCGTTTAAAGTCCTCGATGAAGAAGTTTGCCTCCTCAAAGGTGATGCCGATGGCGGCAAACACCACGGCAAAGGGATCGTCGGTCCCGCGCACCCGGGCCTGGCGGGCGATCTGGGCCGCCAGGTTGGCGTGGGGAAGGCCCGATCCGGAAAAGATGGGCAACTTCTGGCCCCGGACCAAGGTATTGAGCCCGTCGATGGCCGAGACGCCGGTCTGGATAAATTCCTGGGGGTAGTTGCGGGCCACCGGGTTCATGGGGACGCCGTTGACGTCCCGCCTGGCTTCGGGGATGAGCTCCGGCCCGCCGTCGATGGGACGGCCCATGCCGTCAAACACTCGTGACAGCATGTCCTCCGACACCCCTAATTCGATGTTGCGCCCCAAAAAGCGCACCTTACTGTCTTGCAAATTGATGCCGGAGGAGTTTTCAAACAGCTGCACCAAGGCGTTGCCGCCGTCGATTTCCAGCACGCGGCACCGGCGGATCTCGCCGGTGCCCAGCTCGATCTCGCCCAATTCGTTGTAGGCGACGTCCTCCACCCCTTTGACCAGCATCAATGGTCCGGCCACTTCCTCGATGGTCCGATATTCTCTGGGCATTAGACATCCTCCTCCCTCTGGAACAGCTCTTTGATCTCCTGATCGATCTGGGCGGCGATCTCCTGGTAGGTCTCCTCCACCTGTTTCTCCTCGGTGTATTTCAGTCGGCCGATCTTTTCCCGGACCGGCATGTTGATTAATCCGTCGATACTAGCTCCTCCACGCAAGGCGCTCAGCGCCTTATCGTACCAACCCAGCACCGTCTCCATCATGCGGTACTGCTTATGGAGCGACGCATAGGTGTCGGTCTCGTGGAAGGCGTCCTGTTGGAGATAGTCCTCCCGGATGGACCGGGCGGCCTCCAGTTTGAGACGGTCCTCCGGGGAAAGGGCGTCCATACCCACCAGCTTGACGATTTCCTCCAGCTCGGCCTCCTCCTGCAAAATGCCCAGCAGGCGCTGGCGAAGGGCGGGCCAATCCTCGGCCACCTCTTTTTGGAACCAGCCGGCCAGGGAATCGACGTACAGCGAATAGGAGGTCAGCCAGTTGATGGCGGGGAAGTGGCGCTTGTAGGCGAGGGAAGAATCCAACCCCCAAAACACCTTGACAATGCGCAAAGTGGCCTGGGACACCGGTTCGGAAATGTCGCCGCCGGGCGGGGATACCGCTCCGATGACCGACAAGGCGCCCTCCCGGTTGTCCTCCCCCAAGGTGATCACCCGGCCGGCCCGCTCATAAAATTGGGCCAGACGGGATCCCAAGTAGGCGGGGTATCCCTCTTCGCCCGGCATCTCCTCCAGGCGGCCGGACATCTCCCTGAGCGCCTCGGCCCAGCGGGAGGTGGAGTCGGCCATCAGGGCCACGGAATAGCCCATATCCCGGAAGTACTCCGCAATGGTGATGCCGGTGTAGATGGACGCTTCGCGGGCGGCCACCGGCATGTCGGAGGTATTGGCGATGAGCACCGTCCGCTTCATCAGGGAGTAGCCGGTGCGGGGATCTTTTAACTCCGGGAATTCATTTAAAACGTCGGTCATCTCGTTGCCGCGCTCGCCGCAGCCGATGTACACCACAATGTCGGCGTCGGCCCATTTGGCCAACTGATGCTGCACCACCGTCTTCCCGCTGCCAAAGGGGCCGGGGATGGACGCCACGCCGCCCCTGGCGATGGGGAAAAGGACGTCCACATTGCGCTGGCCGGTGATGAGCGGCACATCGGGGGACAGCTTCTTTTGATAGGGGCGTCCCCTTCGCACCGGCCACTTCTGCATGAGGGTGATTTCCACCCGCTGGCCATTGGCGGTTTTAACCACCGCCACCGTCTGATCCACCGTGTAGGACCCGGCCTGGATCTGATCCAGCGTCCCCACTACGCCGGGCGGGACCATAATCCGGTGTTCCACCACCTCGGTCTCCTGGACGATGCCCAAGACGTCGCCGCCTCTGACCTTGCTGCCGGCGTGGATCACCGGCTCAAACTGCCATTTTTTCTCCCGATTAAGGGAGGGGACGCTGACGCCCCGCTCCAAATTGGTGCCCACTTTTTCCATGATGGCGTCCAGAGGGCGCTGGATGCCGTCATAAATCGACCCGATGAGGCCCGGGCCCAGTTCCACCGACAGCGGCGCCCCGGTGGACGTCACAGGAGCGCCGGGACCTAGGCCGGAGGTCTCCTCATAAACCTGGATGGACGCGCGGTCGCCGCGCATCTCGATGATTTCGCCGATCAGCCCTTGATCGCTGACATGCACCACGTCGTACATGTTGGCGTCCCGCATGTCCTTGGCGACGACCAGAGGGCCGGATACTTTTACAATGGTTCCTTTGCTCATACGATAAGCCCCATTCCGCCGCCGCGCCGGCACAAAGTTTTCGATCTAGTTCCCCGACTGCGCGGACGTCGAGGTTTTAGTATATAAATCGTTATGAGGATTTCCAGTCCATCCAAAAATCCTTTCGCCAAAAGCGAAACTTTTCCCTTGGACTGGCATCCCTTTTTCAAAAGAATCGACGGTCCTTATTCTCATCCACCCATGAGGCCGATCCAACTCAGGCGCCGATGCTTCTTTTTCTCTCAAAGTAAATCCCACACTCTGGGGTGCAACGTCCCGTTAAGACAGGATATCCGATCCAACCGCCCGTTCCACCGACTGGTTGACCAGCCCCATGCCGATGCCCAGGGATCCGCCCTGGCCGGGGATGGGGATGATGGCCGGCAGATAATCGTCTTTGTACCGGTCTACCGTACTCTGAATCTGCTGAAACAGTTCTTCCGTAATGTAGAGAATGGCATAGCCTCCCACCACCAGCTTGCGCAAGGTGGCGGCCGCCTCCCCCGCCTCCACGACGGGAAAGATATCCAATCCCAAGACGCTGTATCCACAGATGGAATCGTAGTCCCCGAGGACGCCTATTTTATCCATACAGTTCACGCACCCTTTCCCGGATGACATCGTGAGAGACGCCTCCCTGCTTCCCAAGCAGGACGATGCGCACCGTCTTAATCTCGGCCTGTTTGGCCATCAGGTAGGCGGCCAAAGGCCCCTCCCCAAAGGCCGTGGATTTGGTGGGGAGCATCAAACGGAGCGCCTGATCGTCGCACCATTTTTCAAAAGGGCTCAGGGAATCGGCCAGCAGCTCGATGCCCGGCGCATAGGCGGTATGGGATAGAACCTCCCGCACCGCCTCCTCCCCTTTGAGGGCGGCCTGGATCAGCGCATCCCGGTCTATGCCGCTGCACGGGGCGATGGCCTGCTCTAAAAATTCCAGCCCTTTGCCCGTCCGGCAGGACCGCACCGCCGTTTTGATGTTGGCCACGTCCACCATGGTATGGCCCAGCTCGCCCATCCACCGGCTTTTGCTTTGGTCGGCCGCATGTTGCATGGCGTCCAGACAGGCCCGGTCCAAAACAACGTCGCACAATTGGCCGTCCCCTGTGTGGCTGAGCACCTCGTAGGCGCGTTGGGCGGGTTCTCGCACCAGCTCATCCAGCTGATCCCGCTCCCCTTTTCGGATGCGGTCGGCCATGTCCTGGGGATCCAGCACCGACGGCCGCAGAAACAAATTCTCCACCGGCACGTTTGTATAGGCCCCTTTGATGCAGGCCTTTAAATTGTGAAAGTCGTTGGGGTAAAGCAGCAGGTCGAAGACCTGCCCATCGGGCGCCAGGCCGCGGATGTATTCCCATGCCGCCTGAAGTTCATCGGTCAACATGGTCTCAAACTGCTCCGGGGGAAGGCGATCGGCCCCTTGCCAACCCTTGTCCCCCAGCAGGCGGACGGCGTCCCCTAAAGCGGGGGCGGCCAGCATGGCGTCCACGTCGGAGCGGGTCAAAAGCCCCATCTCCCTGACCCGGACGTTGGCTACCGCATAGACATAATCGGTCTCTTTCCTAGCCAAGGCGCCTTCCCTCCTTTCCACTGTGGACTACACATGAAACAGCACCTGCGCCACCCGGTCCTGCAACCTTTCGCGGCGGTCCCGGAACAAAGCGTCCAACGAGCAGTTTTCCTCTACGCCGCCGTACCGCAGGATGACGCCGCCGTCTATGTCGGCCGCCTCCTCGCTGAGGGACAAACTTCCTCCCTCCAGCCCGGCGTTGATTTCCTTCAAAAAGCGTTTGGGAAGACGCTCTTTGTCCCCCTGAGACAAAAGCACTTCCCCCTCCTCCGGCCGGGCATGGGCCAGGATCAGTTTCCTGATCATGGCGAAATACTGCCCTTCCGGCAAGGATAACAGGGCTTGCTTGGCTTCCTTTAAGATTTGGTCGATGGCCTCGCCTTTGGCGGCCAAAATGCGCTCCCGCCCGCTCAAATGGGCGGCCGATACCTTGGACCCACGGATGGAATCGGCTTGTTTTGCCGTCAGCACCTTCTTTTCCTCCACCTGCCTTTGGGCCTCTTTGTCGGCCTCGGCCAAAATAGCGCCGGCCTTTTGGTTTGCCTCGGCCAACATGGCGTCGGCCTCGTTTTTGGCTTCGTTTAAAATTTTTTCTACAATAGAATCCAGCCCGTTCATACGATCCTCCCTTTCCGAGGCAACAGGCCGGTTACACGCCGTAGCCCGGGATGTTGACCACCGCTAAGATGGAGATAATGAAGGAGAGCAGCGCATAAAATTCCACCAATGCCGCCGACGTGATGGCCTTGCCCGATTCATTGGGCTTTTTGGCGATGATGTTGACGCCGGAGGTGGCCACCCTCGCCTGGGCGATGGCCGAGAAGAAACCGCCGAGGGCCACGGGCAGCGCGCCGATGAAATAGAGAAGCCCGGTCAAAAAGGACATATCGGCGTTTAAATTCAAAAGGATCATGATGGATACCACAAAGCCGTACAGGCCCTGGGTGCCGGGCAGCACCTGCAAAATCAGGAGTTTGGTAAATTTGGAGGCGTCCTCCACCACCACGCCGGCCGACGCTTCGGCCACCATGCCCACGCCTTTGGCCGAGCCGATGCCGGCTAAAATAACGGCCACAGCCGATCCTACCAGAGCAAAAATCAATCCCAACATATCAATCATTTTGTTGTTCCTCCTTCAAACGAATGTATTGTGTGTTGGCGGCAAAGGGGGTAAAGGGTTTGCCGCCGCCCTCGTAAAACTGCTTGAAAAATTCTACATAATGCAAACGGTTGCAGTGGACGTATGCGCCCAGCATATTGATGGCCAAGTTCATGGCGTGCCCCGCCAGGAATATCACCGCAAAGGCGATGGCGCCCAGGATGCCTTTGCCCGGCAACGTGCCCAGGGTATTGATGGTGGTGGCGATGATGCCGGTGGTCAATCCCAAGGCCATCAGGCGGGAGTAGGACAAAATATCCGAGAAAAACCCGGTGATGTCGTAAAGCGACATGACGCCGCCGATGATTTTTCCAAAGATGCTTTTTTTATCCCGCCCTTGGGTACACAGCAGGCCGAAAAATCCCACGATGGCCACGCCGATGCCCACGTTTCCCAGCACGGTCCCCGGCAGCGCCACCATGCCCACCGCCATCACCGACAGGCCCGCGATGGCCAGCATCCAGAACCCGGCGTCAAACACGGCGTCCAACGGTTTCCCCAGGCGGCACAAATTGTAAAACTTGACGCCAAGTCCCAGCAGGATATGCACAATGCCTACGGCGATGCTGAAGACCAGCAGGGTCATGGGATCCTGGGACGGGTCGAACCAAATGGGCAATATGGCAAAGCTGCTGCCCAGGAAATGTTCCGCAATGGCGCCTACGGCGTTGCCAAACCAGCTGCCGTACAGCGCCCCCCAGAAAACGGTGGATAGGCCGCAGTAAAAATACATCCGCATGGTATTTTTGGTGCGGCGTTCGGCTTTGCTGAAAAAGCCCACGTACCCGGTGAAGATGCTGATGAGCAGCCCATACCCTGCGTCGGACAGCATCATGCCGAACAGCAGGTAGTAAAAAAAGGCCATCACCGGGTTGGGATCCAGGTCGTCCGGCCCCGGCATGGAGTAGGAGGCGGTGACCCCCTCCACCGGCGACACAAATGGTCCGTTTTGAAAGGCTTTGGGTACGTCTTCCGGATCGTCCGGTTCCAGCACCTCCACGTAGGCGCCGTATTGTTTTTCCAAAACAGCGGCCATCTTTTGGGCCGCTTTGGCCGGGGCATACCCCTCCAGCACAAAGACGTGATCGGTGAGGCCCAGCCGCTCTAAGACCTCGTATTTTTCCCGACGCATGGTCAGGTAATCGAAAAGGAATTCCAGCTTGCGCCGGTCCTCCCTGTGCTCCACGACAAACCGCTCGCACTGCTCTGCTTTTTCCCGATGCTCTTTGATCTGCCCCGCAAGCCTCTCGATCTTATCCCGGCATGTCAGGTGGCTTAAGGACCATCCCGGCCGGGCGAATCCAATGGTGCGCAGCAGGGATTCCGTCCTTTCGGCCTGGGGCCGGTAGCTGATCACAAACAGACAGGTCTGCTCCCGGGAGGACGACACCACCTCCAGATAGGTCTCCTCCGGCAGGCCGGGGAGCTTTTCCCGGATGGACTCCGGCGTCTCCTCCCCCGGCAAGGTGCCGATCATGACGGCCGCATGGGAGGAACCCTTCTCCTTCATGGGGACATCCAGCCTCTCCCAAGGGCGCAAGGTCTCGATTTGCGCCTCCAGCTTGACGGCTGCCGCCCGGTGTTCCTCGGCCTCCTTGACCGACGCGAGGATGTCCTGGGCCACACCCAGGTATTCCTTCCACCTCTCCGCCGACCGGCGGTACTGTTGCTCATCCACTTGCCGTCGGGGAGCAAACAATTCCTTTTTTTCCGCCGCCTTTTCGTCCAGGATATCCAGAGCCGACTTGGCTGTCTGGATTCCTCGCTCGAAGACGGCCGTCTGACGGGAGGTATCCATCTTGCTTAAGTGGCCGTCCTCCTTTTCGACCCAACGGACCTCCACCGTTTCCCACCGCTGAATGCGCTCTAAGATGGCTTTGCGATCGGTTTGCAGGGCAACTATGTGGATGCGCTTCATTTGCACAATGGCCAACTGCGCCACCACCTTTCCCTTACAATTGGTTGTTTTGGTGCTGTGTGAAAAATCTCCGGTTTTGGCAGTGTACAACTGCCGATATATCCTCAGCCAAAACGGCAAAACGCCGTCAATATTTTGTTCTCTACTCCATTGGCTGTAAAACCGGAGGCCGCTTTACAAAAACCTTCTTTCCTCTTTGACCTCTTTTTAGGAGGTCACTCTAAAATGCAGCTGACGGCCGCTTCAATGGCCTGAGCATGGCACTGCTTGGCCGCTTTTTTTACGGCTTCCACCTTTTGATCGTACTGGGCCCCAATGCTTTCCGCCTGCTGCTCCCCCTCTTTGGACGCCTCGCCCAATCGCTCTTTCTCCTCGGCAGCATACTGGGAAAGCGCTTCCCGGATACGCGCCGGCGCTTGCTCATTGGCTTGGGCCACAATGGTCCTGGCTTTCTCCTGCGCCTCCCGGATACAAGCGGCCGCCTTTTCTTCCGCTTCATAAATGCGGTCCATCGCTTCCTTTGCCACCCTGTCATCACCATCCTTTTGTCGCTTTCTTCTTGTGAGAACCATTCACACAATGTTATGACTATACCTTATTTTAACCATTGCAAAAACAAGAATCGCAAGAATTATATCATATTGTTTTCCAACTTTCAATTATTTTTCGTTTATTTATTAGTTTTATTTGTGATATTTTTCTATACTTTTTCTATATTTATTATATTTTTTTGAATTAATCGACTGGGTTGGTTTTCCTTTTTTCTTTTATAAATATTCTTTTTATGATTTTTAAGAAAACTTTTTTTGTAAAAATTTGTTGAAAAACCGCCAATTTTAATCTATAATGAAAATAAGTAGATTAATTGTAAACTTAGAGGTTATTTCCTTTCTGGTAGGAAAGGCCACCAATGGACTTTTGAAAAGAATAGAGCGCCTTTGCTTCTAGTTTCTTCCCCCTTTCGCATATGTATAGGATAACGTATGGACGATAAGGGAGGAATACCCTATGAGCATTGTGACTGCCTGCCATCCGGACTACGCCACCGTGCGGGACTGGGTGGAAGCCCTGACGAAGAAATATCCTTTCTTGCAAAAAATGGAATCGGGATGCACCAGTTTAGGCCGTTCCATCTTTTGCCTTTCCCTCGGCCAGGCCGACGACAAGGTTTTGTATGTAGGCGGCGTCCACGGCAGTGAATGGCTGACTGTGCTGGTTCTGATGCGCTTTGTAGAAAAGTTGTGCGAGGCCATCGATACCGGGCGCCAAGTGTCCAACATCGACGTGCGGAACGCTATGGTGGGACGCGGTGTCACCATTGTACCGTGCCTCAACCCCGATGGAACCGAGATTGCCCTGCGGGGGGCGGCAGGCGCCCTGTGGAACGCCCGGCAGGTGTCCGTTCTCGCCAAGGGGGACTTTTCCTGCTGGCAGGCCAACGCCAGAGGCGTCGACCTCAACCATAACTTCGACGCCGGGTGGGAAACCCTCCACCAGATGGAAATAACAGCCGGCATCCGTGGTCCTGCTATGAGGCAATATGGCGGGCCCGCTCCACATAGTGAGCCTGAATCCTCTTGGCTTGTGAAACTATGTCGCGCCTACCCCTTCCGTTATGCTCTAGCTATGCATAGCCAAGGGGAAGAAATCTACTGGAACTATGGGGAAAACACCCCGCCTAGAGCCAAAGTAATGGCCGGTGTGCTGGCTGCATCCAGCGGATACCAGATGTCATCCCCCGACGGCCTCGCCTCCCACGGCGGATTTAAAGATTGGTTTATTGAGGAGTTTCACCGCCCTGCCTTTACCATCGAAATCGGGCGGGGGAAGAATCCGCTTCCCTTAAGTGATTACCCAGATATTTACGATAAGATTGAGGAGATGCTTCTTTTAGCAGCCCTCATGTAAGCATTCCCCCAAAAGTGAACACTCGCTCTTTTCAGATATGGACTTTTTCTGACACAAAGAGGGAGGGATCCTCATGAGGATCCCTCCCTCTTTGTATTTTTCATCTTGCTATTACACTCTTTTTTAAGCCGAACTGGAACCTATTATAGCAATAGGATATCCTGGTTCTCCAAGGGAACACAGTCTAGATACGTCTCCTGCACCTCTTCCATGGTGGGGATGGACACTGCCGCGCCCGGATGGGAAACGGCGATGGACGATGCTTTGGACGCTAAATCCATTGCCCTCTGCACCTCGGCCCCTTGGGCCCACATAGCGGCAAAGTAACCGATGTAAGTATCGCCTGCTCCAGTGGTATCAATCACCGGGGCGTTGTAGATCCCCTGGGTGAGCATCCTGGTGCCGTCGTAATACAGGCTCCCTTTGGATCCCAGGGTCAGAACCACTGCGCTGGAGGGATACCGTTCCACAATACCCTTGACAATGTCCTGGGCATGGGTACATCCACTTAACGCTCCCCCCTCCTGCCGGTTGACCACAAACAAATTGACCGTCTCCAATGGAAGACTCAACACCTGACTATCAAAAGGGGCCGGGTTAAATACCACAATCATCCCCCGCTCTTTGGCCGCCTTCATCATAAGATCCAAGCCGTTGATCTCGTTTTGCAGGACCAGCATGTCCCCTGCCTCAAAGTGTTCAAATACCCGGGATACCTCTCGGGAGGTGATGGTGCGGTTGGCGCCCCCGTAGATGACGATGGCGTTTTCCCCCTTTGCATCCACCTGGATGACGGCATGACCGGTGGGTTCCTTAGAAATGGTGATAAACTGGGTGTCGATGCCCTCCTGCTTGAGGGTTTCCAGCAGAAAACCGCCGTCTTCCCCAATTCGTCCGGCGTGATAAACCTGGGCGCCCGCCTTGGCCAAGGCCACCGATTGATTCAGCCCCTTCCCTCCACAATGAATGGTGCGGGAGGGGGCGTGTATGGTTTCCCCAGGCTGCACAAAATGGGGGACGTCATAGACGTAATCGATATTAAGGGAACCGTAGTTGAGAATTTTCATATGTTTCACACTCCTCTTAGCTTGTCAAATTGCCATGTTATCGGCCGGACACCTTGCAAAGCCGAGCGCCACAATGGGATCTTATTTTCTAAAGTCCGGGACGCCCTCCTCCCACAAAAGTGGCGGCACGCCCTGGGGGAAAATAGGATCCATTTGGCTGTGGTAAACGACCGATATCTTCTCCTTGAGATGCTCTGGCACAGTGCATTCTCCCTCCTGCTGGACATTGGGCAGAGCCATCAGCAGCATTTGTCCTTCGGCTAGGATCATACGTCCTCCTTCGGCCCTGATCTGCCGCTCGGCCATCTCCACAAAAGCCTGCCACCGTTTGGAAAACCGGCGGAGTTCGTAATCCTTCCATCCATCGGGAAGGGCTTTTGCATCCCAGTGCACAAATGCTGCCGGCGATCTTTTATGGGGGCTGTCGGAAAAACACCCTGTCTCTCCGAACAAGGAGGAGAAATCCGGACGCTTTTCTACTATATGCACCGTTAGGCCGGTTTCAGTACCGAGAAAATGGGGATCCAGTCCGTCCGGCACATGGACCAGCATCCTGTCGCCCAAAGAGGTCATCCCTTTGAGACAACCGCCTCCTTCCAGAATTACCCGGTCCACATAAGGGTACAGGAACTGGTCCAGCACCACGCCACCCTGCTGGAAAAGACGACTGGCCGCCCTGAGTAACAGCTGTCCGCCCCGGATACGGCTTTCAAAAGCCTCCTCAGGCGTACATTCTGCCGGCGGTTCCCATGCTGTTATGATCCAATAAGACATGCCCTTCCTCCTCCCGGTTTATATAAGCCATAGCTGAGACCATACACAAACTAAAGTATAACCTTTGCTTTTCTGTTAGTATACCATAAAATTCCAACTTGGCAAAGCCAAAGGAATCCACTGTGTTCTGTCTATCCCGACGAAAACCCGCCCTTTCTCAGTCGTAACACGCCCGCGGCAGCATAAAGGATGTTTTTTCCTGTCTCCACAACTGGTTGACTTTTTATTCCTAAAGATATACACTATATTGTGCCATTTCTGGAAAGAGAACATTGATTGGAAGATATAGGAGGTCGAAGTCCCATGGAGATTAATCAAAATGCCCGCACCGTACTGGAGCGGCGGTACCTGATCCGCAACAGCCAAGGGCAGACGGTGGAGACAGTGGAACAACTATTTGAACGCGTGGCAAATGCCATCGCCCAGCCCGATCAGAAATTTCATCCCGACGCCGATTGTTCCAAAACCGCCGGTGAATTTTTAGAGGTGCTGACCTCCCTGGACTTTTTGCCCAATTCCCCTACCCTGATGAACGCCGGCCGTCCTTTGGGGCAGCTTTCGGCCTGCTTTGTGCTGCCGGTGGACGACAGTATGGAGGATATTTTTGAATCCATTAAAAACGCCGCCCTCATCCATAAATCGGGCGGCGGCACTGGTTTTTCCTTTTCCCGGCTGCGCCCCAAGGGGTCTACCGTAAACACCACCGGCGGCGTGGCCTCCGGCCCGGTCAGCTTTATGCGGGTGTTTAACATGGCCACCGAGGCCGTCAAGCAGGGCGGTACCCGCCGCGGCGCCAATATGGGCATCCTCCGTGTGGACCATCCCGATATCCTAGAGTTTATCGATTGCAAAAAGATCAACACCGAAATCACCAATTTCAACATCTCAGTAGGCATCACCGAGGCCTTTATGGAGGCAGTGGAAAAGGGGGAGGACTATCCCCTCATTGACCCCTCCACCAAACAGGCCACCGGTACGTTAAATGCCCGGGAAGTGTTTGATAAAATTGTCGATTCAGCCTGGCGCAACGGCGAACCGGGCATCATCTTCCTGGACCGGCTCAATCGGGACAACGTCGTCCCCTCCCAGGGGGAAATCGAATCCACCAACCCTTGCGGCGAACAGCCCCTCCTTCCCTACGAAGCTTGTAATTTAGGCTCCATCAATCTAACCCATATGGTCAAGGAGACGGCCGACGGCCGCTTTGAGATGGACTGGGAACATCTGAGGCGTACGGTGGACACTGCCGTGCATTTCCTGGACAACGTCATTGAGGCAAACCGCTATCCCTTGGACATCATCGATAAGGTTACCCGTTCCACCCGCAAGATCGGCCTCGGCGTCATGGGGTGGGCCGATACCCTTCTCATGCTGGGCCTGCCCTATGGTTCCCCGGAATCCATCCAATTGGCCCACCAGGTGATGGATTTCATCAACCGGGAAGGCCACGAAGCGAGCAAACGCTTGGCCGAAGAACGCGGCGCTTTCCCCTTGTTTGACCAAAGCGTCCTAAAGGACGGCTCTCCTCTGCGCAACGCTACCGTCACTACCATCGCCCCCACCGGCACCCTCTCCATCATCGCTGGATGTTCTTCCGGTGTGGAACCGGTATTTGCCTATGTATTTATCCGCAACATCATGGACGGCACTGAGATGATCGAAGTCAACCCCATCCTCAAGCGGGAGTTAACTAGGCGCGGCCTTTATTCCGACGACCTTATGCGTCGCATCGCCAAAGAGGGGACCATTGCCCACATGGAGGACATCCCGGAGGATATCCGCCGGGTGTTCCTCTCGGCTCACGATATCTCCCCGGAGGCCCATATCCGCATGCAGGCCGCCTTCCAGGATCACACCGACAACGCCGTGTCCAAAACCGTCAACTTCCCCCACGACGCCACCCGCCAGGATGTGGCTCAAGTCTATGGCCTGGCCTATCGCTTGGGCTGTAAAGGCGTCACCATCTACCGGGACGGCAGCCGCGATTCCCAAGTGCTCAACATCGGCAAGGTCTCCGGATCCGGGGAATCTGCTCCGCAAACCGCCATCACTCCCCGTCAACGTCCCGAAATCACCAACGGCTTTACCGAACGAGTCAAAATCGGATGCGGCAACCTTTACATCACCGTCAATTACGACGACAAAGGCATTTGCGAGGTCTTTACCAACACCGGTAAGGCCGGCGGATGCCCCTCCCAATCGGAGGCTACGGCCCGCCTCATCTCAGTGGCCCTGCGTTCGGGCATTAAGGTGGAAAAAATCGTGGATCAGCTCAAGGGCATTCGCTGCCCCTCCACCATCCGTCAGCCGGGTATGAAGTGCACCTCCTGTCCCGACGCCATTGCCCGGGCTTTGGAAAAGCTCCAAAAGATACAAAATGGATCCCAAGAGGGACAGAATAAGAGCATCCCCGTCCCCGCCGTGACGGAGCCTACTGCGAATAACCCTCTTCCCAATCCCGGCGCCATGCATTTCTGTCCGGAATGCGGCGTGCCTTTGGAGCATGAAGGAGGCTGCGTCATCTGCCGCAACTGCGGGTATTCCAAGTGCAATTAACCCTTTTTTCGCATTTTAAAAGGCTATTTAGACGGCAACGACGGCAATACATAGAACTAAGATGAAAAAAACGGGAGTGCACCATCCCAGTAAGGGACGTACGCTCCCGTTTCTTCTTGATAGCCCTGTCCGGCTCCCGGATCCCTCATTAAAAAGTAAACAGCCGGGCGGCCACCAGCGCTAAGGTTGCCCCCATACCGGCCGCCACTCCCAGGCGCGCCATCCCTTTGATCTTGTATCGTTTGGCCTTGCGGGCCCTTCCCCCGGATTTGCCCATGCTTTGGAGAAGGGCTTTTGCCTGTTTCCTAAGTTCGGATTCAGACGATTCTATCGCTCCAGGACGTACAAACAAAATGGCTCGTTCAAAATAATCGTTTTCGGTTTCACTGATTTCCACAATTTGTTTATTGACCCCTCGGATCATACCGAGTCCCCCTCCTTTGGATGGCCTATACAAGGCCGTCATGATAGCTGTATTATAGGCGATGTCATCCTGGTTTAAGCAAACTTCTTTTCATTTCTTTGAAAAATAATCCTCTTTTTCCTTTTATACGGAAGGTATATCCACAGGTTTACATAATCCGTGTGGAAAACCCTGTGGAAAGTGTGGATAACTGCGGGGGAAACAGCCAACCGTACTTCCAAGCCCTGTTGTTTAAGAAACTGTGGGGGAATAAAATTATGTCAACTAATGACGATACCTGGAGTTGATTGCGCTTTACGTCGTCTGGTTTTTTTGTCTAATGGACACCCGTCTGAGTCATGAAGATTGTGTATTTTTTCGTCGTGCATTTGGGCTGTTATCCTCCCTGTAGACAACATTTCTGTTAGGAGATGACCAAATGGAATATCGCATTTTACCCTATGGCATTGAGGTCCAGACCTCTTGCTTTGACCTCGGTGAGACACTAAACTGTGGACAGTGCTTCCGCTGGGACCAGCTGGGGGCGGGAAACTGGCGGGGCATTGTGTCCGGCCGGACGGTCATCGCCCGCCAGTCGGGGGATACCCTTGTGTTGGAAGGGGCCAGCCTTGCCGATTTTGAAGAGGTGTGGCGTCCTTATTTCGACCTGGACCGGGATTACAATGCCCTGCGTCAAGAGATGTCTAAGCATCCCGTCCTAGCGCCGGTGGTTGCGTTCGCCCCGGGCATCCACATCCTTGCCCAGCCGGCCTGGGAGGCTCTTTGTTCCTTCCTGATCTCCCAAAACAACAACATCCCACGCATCCGCTCCATTGTGTCCCGTCTATGCAGCGACTTTGGGGAACCTCTCTCCGACGGCCTTTTCGCCTTTCCCACGCCGGAAGCTTTGTCCTGCGTCACCTTGGAGCAGCTGGCGTCCCTGCGCTGCGGTTACCGGGCGCCCTATCTCATAGACGCCGCCCGCAAGGTGGCAGACGGAAAGCTGGATCTGGAAGAGGTGGCCCGCTTGCCCCTGGAGGAGGCCAGGGAAAAACTACGAACCGTCAAAGGCGTAGGGCCCAAGGTGGCCGAATGCGTCCTGCTCTACGGCATGGGCCGCATGGACGCCTTCCCCGCCGACGTATGGATCAAGCGCACTATGAAAGTACTGTTCCCCCAGGGACTTCCCTCCTGCTTCGCCCACTGCGCTGGACTGGCCCAGCAGTACATCTACCATTGGTCAAGATGCGGACCAGGCCGGGAAATTTTACAGATGCATTCGTCGTAAAGGAGACCTTTTTCATTGGAATGAATGCCCTTCAATTGACAAAATCCGTGTGGAAATGGTATTATTTTTAGTAATACCGGTGCAAATTTCTTTTTTTCGGGAAGATGGCGATTCCCCGTTTGGTTTCGACCGGGCACCCAGGCAGGAGGCTTTGATCACATGACGACCCTAATGGTGCAGATCGATAAGGTTTTATATAACTTCCGCGCCCTTGTAAAGGCAGCGGGCAAATCCCAGGTCATCCCGGTGCTGGAGGGAAACGCTTATGGGCTGGGGGATATCCCTATCGCCCGGTTGCTCCATCAAAGCGGCGTCAATTTGATGGCGGTATCCCGGTTGGAGGAGGCCCAACGTCTTGTCAGCGCCGTCACCAATGTGGATGTACTGCTCATGTCCTGCCTCAATGCCGACATGGCCAAACGTGTGGTGCAGCAGGACCGCATCATCGCCTCGGTAGGATCCAATGAGGAGGCTGTCCTGCTCAGCAGTGCCGCACGGGAGTTTAACACCCGCGCCAGGGTACATGTGCACTTCGACTGTGGTATGGCCCGGGGCGGATTCCCAGTATCCGAAGCGGGCAAGGTGGTGCGCACCATTAAGGGGCTGGGGAATCTACTGGTATGCGGGATCTACTCTCAATCCCCCGGCCCCTTCAAAAGTGAAAAAAAGGAACGGGCCCGGTTTCGCAGTTTTCAGGAGGCTGTCCGCCTCTTTAGAAGGGAGGGCATTGAACCCCAGGTGGTGCATTATGCAAATCCCATGGGCTTTTTTACCTTCCCCTGGATGCGTACCCAGGCTGTGAGGTTGGACAATGCTTTGCTGGGCGGTTCCCCATATCGGGAAAAGTGGGGGCTTCGTCAGGTGGGCCGCGTGGTCACGGAAGTCAATCAGGTCTATTGGGTGCCAGAAGGACGAAAAATCGGTCCTGACGCGGCTTTCTATACACGGCGCGCCACCCGTGTGGCCGTGCTGCCAGTGGGATTCGCCGACGGCCTTTTTGCCGAGTGGAGGCAAAACAATTCCTTTTGTTTCTGGCGCAAGCATCGTTTGACCTGCGAGATCGGCGGGCAGACTGTACCGGTCCTGGGCCACGTAGGATATACCTCTATGGCGGTGGACGTCACCGACATCACCTGCTCCTCCGGCGATCTTGCCTATATCGATGCAAATCCCGATCACATCAACGCTACTATGAGGAGGGACTATGTCTAATACGACACCTCTTGTACAGGCCCTGCTGGATCATCTCTCCCTGGGCCGCACATCCTTTCATACCCCGGGCCACAAAGGTCTCCCTTCCCCTTTGGATGGGTTAGGGGATCTCAAACGCCTGGATCTTACCGAGCTGCCGGATACCGACAGCCTGTACGAGGCCGATGGGCCCATCGCCCGGGCTATGGAACAGGCCGCCGGTTTTTTTCATGCAAAACGGACGGTGTTTTCCTCCGGCGGATGCACCTTGTGCATCCAGGCCATGCTGTATTTAGCGGCCCCTACCGGCGGCAAGGTCATCTTTGGCCGCACCCTTCACCGGTCGGCTGTCAACGCCATGGCCCTGCTGGATATTACCCCTGTGTGGGTACTACCCCGTCCTGATGCGGGCCCCGGCCTTCCCGGACGCATCCATGCCGATGATGTGGAGTCGGCCCTTCTTCGCCATCCTGACGCCAAAGCCGTCTATATCACTTCCCCCGATTATTATGGCACTTGCAGCGATATCGCCGCCTTAGCCGACGTGTGCCGCCGTCACGGCATCCTGCTGCTGGTGGACAATGCGCACGGCGCTCATTTTTCCCTCTTGTCCCCTGATATCCATCCTCTCCATCTAGGGGCCGACGCTTGCGCCGATTCGGCCCATAAAACCCTCCCCGTCCTCACCGGCGGGGCCTGGCTCCAGCTGGGGGATCGGATGCCGGTAGAGGGCGCATTGGATGCCATGGCCCTTTTCGGCTCCACCAGCCCTTCTTATCCTATCATGGCCTCTTTGGATGCATGCCGCAGATGGATGGAAAAGGAGGGCAAAACCGCCTTCTCCCAGCTGCAACAGCAGGTGAAAGCCATCCGGGAAAGGGCGGCGTCTTTGGGGATCCCATCCCCTATGGGACCGGTTGACCCTGTGCGCCTCTCCCTCAACACAATGGCCATCGGCGTGGACGGCCGCCATGCCGCCCAGTATCTCCGCCTCCACGGCGTGGAACCGGAGATGTGCGACAGCGGTTGGGTGGTCCTACTCCCCTCCCCCTTCCACAAACCGGAGCACTTGAGGCATCTTTTAGATGTCATCGCAAGCATCCCTCATGGTACGGCACGTCCAGCATCGGCTTTTCCCCCCACCTTACCAGAGATGGTCGAACGCCCGCGGGCAGCCGTACTGGGCCCCTCCCAATGGGTGGATGTGGAACAATGTGTGGGGCGCATTTCCGCTCAAGCCGCCTGCCCTTGCCCTCCCGGCGTACCTTTGGTGATGCCGGGGGAAAAAATAGACCAAAGGGTGCAGATGGGACTTATTCACTCTGGAATCCGAAGGCTGAAAGTGGTAAAATAAAGGCGGGAGAAAAGCTCCCGGTATACATATCGTGCAGGATCGCCTGATCCTGTATGGCGAAAGGGGAATGCGATTATGAAACTCGTACTTGCAGTGGTCAATAACGACGACAGCGCTATCCTATCCTCGGCGCTCACCAAAGAGGGCTTTTCCACCACCAAGCTGGCCACTACCGGAGGATTCCTCCGGGCAGGCAACACCACCTTCCTTATCGGTGTAGAAGACGAAAAGGTGGATACGGTCATTGATATCATCTCTAAATACAGCCGCCAGAGAACACAAACCATGCCGGATCCCTCCGTCTATGGCATGGGGATGTACGCCAACTATCCTGTGGAGATCAAAATCGGCGGCGCCACAGTATTTGTGGTGGACGTGGAGAAATTCATAAAACTATAATGGGTAAGGACCTTATATGAACTTTCACAATCTAGTAGGAAATAGATCGGTAAAAGGGCAGTTGGCGCGTCTGGTGGACGCAGGCCAGCTGCCTCATGCTGTTTTGCTCACAGGTCAAAACGGCTGCGGCAAACGGACGTTGGCACGATTGTTGGCGGCAGCCCTTTTATGCCGTGGGGAGGGTGAGGTTCCGTGTGGACAATGTTCCCCTTGCCACAAAGTATTTGAGGGCATTCATCCCGACGTATTTGAGTACGCTTCCGCCGACCGGGTCGGCGCTTTCCACATCGATGTGATCCGCCATGTGCGCAGCGATGCCGGCATTCTCCCCAACGAGGCCCCTTATAAAGTGTATATCCTGGCAAACGCCCATCGTATGACGGTTCAGGCGCAAAATGCCCTCCTAAAACTGCTGGAGGAACCCCCTTCTTACGTGCGCTTGATCTTGACGGCCGATGCCCGTCAGTCTATGCTGTCCACCATCACTTCCCGCTGTATGACCTTTGGGCTGGAGGCGGTATCGACAGAGGAAGCGGTGGAGGCTGTAATGGAACGGCGTCCGGATGCCGACGAAAATCAGACCAGAGAACTGGCCCAGTTGTGCGGCGGCAGCATTGGGGATACACTGTCCATGCTGGAGGCCGGCATGACCTCCCAGTCGGCCCAGCTGGCTGGGTACATTGGAGAGGCTCTTCTGGCTCCCACGGAGTTGCCTTTGCTCATCGCCACCGGCAAGCTCCAGGACGACAAGATACTGGCACGAGCTGTGCTCTCCATCCTTCCGCTTCTCTTCCGGGATGCTCTTGTGCTTCGGGAAGGCGGTGGGCCCCTCCTCTCCGGGCTTCCCAAAACAGCTCATCAGCTTTCTTCCCACCTCACCCGGCGGCAATTGCTGCGTCTTCTGGAGGAAGTGGAGGACTTCTCCTTATGGATGAATGCAAATGCAAATCAGGCTCTTCTTGTGACGCGGCTATGTGCTGTTTTACGCCGCTGTTCTCAAAATCGATAACCCCGCAAAAGGATTTCTTATTCTTTTAGGATAAAGTTTGGAATGCGCCGGTTTTATCGTCTATAATAACCCCATCATACCCCCTAGCATTGCTATTGGGTTTTCTTTTTGCAAAAAAGGCCCGAGTGGACAGAAGTTCCACTCAGGCCTTTTTATCTTCATTTTTGTCTAACCTTATTCCACAATAAACTTCTTGGGATCATAACGCTTGACAGCGGCATCGTTGATGGTAACTTCAAGATTTTCCACACGGGTATTGATGTCGCTATCGAATTCCTCGCCTTTCATCTCCTGCAGGAGGGAAGACTGATTGGATTCAAAGGTCTGATCCACCAGAGCAGCGTCATCGCCATCATAGGGCAGCAGCTGCACTACATAGTAGACGTTGTTGGAAGTGAAGGTAGCGGCTTGGCCAGGCTCTAAGCCTTCTAAGGCCTCCGTGCGCTCCGGCATGGTCTCATCGCTCTTGCTCACATAGGACGCGGTATCGGTTTCCTCTTCTTCCTCCTCGGCTGCGGAAGAAGAACTAGAAGAGGAACCGGAAGAACTGCCTGAAGAACTGGAACTGCTGGCCTCCTGGACCTTTTTCTCTGTTTCAATCAGTTCATCCATAGTGGCTTCGCCGTTGTTGATTTGATCCTTATATCCATCCAGACGGTCGGTGATGACCTGCTTATCGGTATCACTCAAAGCGGCCCCAGTATCGTCCAGCAGGGACGAGCTGATAACCTTGACACGGTAGTAATTCTCTTCCCAATAGGTGCGGATATCGTCTACAGGCACCTCTTTGGTTCCACCTTCGCCGTAGAGGCCGCTAAACACCTTGCTGGCCGCCATGGACTGCTGGAAGAAGGTCTCAAAGGACTGTTTGCCTACACCGCCCTGCTTGAGGGAATCGGTTAGTTGATCATACATGGAATCGGCCTGCTTGTTGGCATTTTCAATCTCCTCGTCGGTAAAGGAGAGGCCAAGTTCCTCCATATAGTTGCGATAGACTATGTTTTTCTTGAGGCTTTCCATAGCGGTATCTTTCATCCACTGGGCAGCATCCTTTTCCTCAATCTGCTTGTCGAACACGGCTGAAGGATCTTGCCCTGTGTAAGCATACGTATAAGCCTGGCCATAGTAGGCGTCAAACAAGTACGAAAGGTAAACCCCGGCTGAGATGGTTTCGTCGCCGCTCTTAACCACCCAACTGGTGTCCGAGCATGACGCAAGGGACAATGCCATCACCAAAGCCAAAAGGGCTGTAACCATGCGTTTTGCCATTTTCATTGAAGGTTCCTCCTGTTTTTCACGATCATTTGTTGCATTTGCCATTATACCATTCACCGCGCCCCTTTGTCCACTAAAAAATCAACTATTTACAAAAGAATCATAATTTCAGCGTGTTTTCGTGAGAAAACAACAAACTTTAGTCTACTTTTCGGGGATCCCATCCTTTTTCTTTCCCTTTTATTTTTACTACCTATCCCAAAGCTTTCGGAAAGATTGAAACTGCCGGCGGTTTACACCTGCTGCGGTTCTGTTTCCTGCATCAAGGACGGCCAGCGGGATGTGACCTATATCGAAATCCACTCCATTCCAAAGGTTTTTCAGGTATCCCTTGACGATTTGTTTGGACGCGACTAACCTAAAACAAAGCAAGGGCGGCGGGCTATGACAGCCCGCCGCCCTTTTATGGATTGCCGTTATGCCTTTTTGCCGTCTCCCATACCTTCCAACGTCTCCCGCATACAGGCCAAGGGGGATTGTCCCGGCAGCATCTTCACCTGTATATAGGGTTTTTGTCCCGCGCTGAGCATGACCCGTCCCTTCATGCCGGCCATAAGGCGGGAAGTCCGCTCCAGATCGGGTGTGCGCATATAGAACAACAGCCGGTCGTTTTTCTGGGAGATTTCACTGATGCCCAGATCGGCCGCCATATTGCGCAGCAAGGATACTTCCACCAGTCCCGCCACAGAGTCGGGCACGTCGCCAAACCGGTCGATGAGTTCATCCAGCACGTCGGACACATCCTCCTGGGTACGGATGTCGGCAATGCGGCGGTAGATGTCCAGCCGCTGGGCGGAGCTGGGGATGTACTTCTCCGGGATGTGGGCGGCGATCTGGATGTCCACTAGGCACTCAGCTTCCCGACGGGTGGTCTTCTCCCCCTTCTCCTCGTCCACCGCTTCGGACAAAAGGCGCAGGTACATGTCGTACCCCACCGCCTCCATGTGGCCGTGCTGTTCTGCGCCCAGGATGTTGCCCGCCCCGCGGATTTCCAGATCCCGCATGGCGATCTTAAATCCCGATCCGAATTCCGTAAATTCCCGGATGGCCGCTAGACGTTTTGTAGAGACCTCCGACAGCACCTTCCCCCCGGCAAAGGTCAGGTAGGCATAGGCCCGACGGGAAGAACGTCCCACCCGTCCCCGCAGCTGATGCAGCTGGGCCAGGCCCATGCGGTCGGCGTTCTCGATAATCAGGGTATTGCAGTTGGGGATGTCCACCCCCGTCTCGATGATGGTGGTACACACTAGGACGTTGATCTCATTGTTCAGGAGCTGCTCCCACACATCCGACAAAGCCTCCTCGGTCATTTTGCCGTGGGCCACTCCCACCTTGGCCCCGGGAATGCGCTGGGAGATGCGGTAGGCCACCTGTTCGATGGATTCCACCCGGTTGTGCAGATAGTAAACCTGTCCCCCTCGACGCAATTCCCGACGAATGGCCTCGTCCAATACCACCGGATCGTACTCCACCACATAGGTCTGCACAGGGTGGCGATCCTGGGGGGCTTCCTCGATGACCGACATATCTCTGACTCCTGACATTGCCATGTTGAGAGTCCTAGGGATGGGGGTGGCCGACAGGGTCAGGCAATCCACTCCCGGGAACAATTCCTTGAGCCGTTCCTTTTGCGCTACGCCAAACCGCTGTTCTTCATCTACAATGACCAACCCTAGGTTTTTGAACTTCACATCCTTCTGCACCAAACGATGGGTACCCACGATCATATCGATTTCGCCCCGCCTGAGCTGATTCAGAATGGCGGTCTGCTGTTTTGGCGTGCGGTAGCGGGACAGCACCTCCACCTTGATGGGGAATCCCTCAAACCGGGTCAAAATAGTCTGATAATGCTGCCACGCCAAGATGGTGGTGGGCACCAGCAGGGCGCACTGTCGGCCGTTGTCAATGCACTTAAAGGCGCCTCGGAGGGCCACTTCGGTTTTTCCAAATCCCACGTCGCCGCACAGCAGGCGGTCCATGGGGAAAGGCCGCTCCATATCGGCCTTGATCTCGTCCACGCACCGCAGCTGATCCTCGGTTTCCTCATAGGCAAAACGCCGCTCAAAATCACTTTGCCAATCGGTATCCGGACCGCAGGCAAATCCCTCCACCTTCATGCGCTCGGCGTACAGCTTGATAAGCTGTTTGGCCATATCCTTGACCGCCTTGCGCACACGGGACCTGGCCTTCTGCCACTCAGTGCCGCCCAGACGATGGAGTTTTACTTTGCTGTCCTCCTTGGGGCCGATGTATTTGGACACCAAGTCCAGCTGCGTCACCGGGACATATAGGATATCCCCCTTGTCATACCGGATTTTAATGTAATCCTTGATGACGCCGTGGACGTCCATCTTGTGGATGCCTTCAAACAGGCCGATGCCGTGGGTGGCATGGACCACATAGTCCCCGATAGAGAGGTCGGAAAGGCTGGTGAGGGCGTCCCCCGCCTTGTGACGCACCTTGCGTTTGCGGGGAACGACAATCTGGCCTTGGGTGAGGATCCCCACCTTGGCCCCGGGATACTCCATCCCGGCCGACAGGCTGCCAGGCAGGATGGTGACTTGTCCCGGCGTCAAAACATCGCACCGGTCCACATAGACGGCCGGCATCCCCATCTCCCTCAGGTTGCGGCAGAGGTTGTCGGCCGATTTAGGCGTCCCTGCCAGCACGGCCACGGCCCAATGCCGGTCCAGCATGGGCTCGATGTCCTCCTTCAGCAGGTCAAGCCCACCTGCCCACACCGACAGCTGCCGCGTATTCACCGATACCAGATGCTGTAAGGGCGTCTCGTATCCCGCCCGGGTAAAGGCGTCCAGGTAGACGGCCCGGTATTGCTCATAGATGCCCGGCATCTGTTCGCCCGATAGGCTGAATTCCGTAATGCCCTTGCAGAGGATGCCTTCCTCCAGCATGGATTTGATGTCCTCCCCCATCTGCCAATGGAAGGAATGGGCCCTCTCTTTGACCTTCACAGGGTCGGATACAAACAGCATCCCCTCATCGATATAATCAAAAAGGCTGCACTTTTGCGGGTAGATGAGAGGCAGGTACTTATCCAAAGCATGGAGTCTCCCGCCCCCTTCCAACCGGTCCAGGTCCTCGGTCAGATGGGTGACGGCAGCTTGATACTTGGCCCCTTTCAGTCCCTTTTGCAACCCTCGGATTTCCTCGGCCAATTGATCTGCCGGCGGGGGCAGAATCTCCACCGCCGGTGTAATAATGGCCTCCTCCAGCTGTTCGGTACGGCGTTGGGTCTCAGGATCAAAGGAGAGAAGAGTATCGATCTCATCGTCCCACATCTCCACACGGGTGGGCGACGACGTCCCTGGGGCGTAAAAATCACAGATGCCGCCGCGGATGGAAAATTGGCCAACACCGTCCACCTGGTCGGCCCGCACATATCCAGCGTCTACCAAGGCGGCGGCCATTTGGTCCAAGGGGATGCGTTGTCCGGGACGGAGCCTCACTGTGCGCTCCCTCAAAAGGGACGGGGGGATGGTATAGAGCATAGCGGCGTCGGGGGTGGTTAAGACTACGTCGCATTGTCCATTTTGCAGGGCGTACAGCACTTGAAGACGGGTATGTTCATATTCCCGGGAAAGTCCTTCCATCCTCTGAAAGCTCAAATCCCTGGCCGGATACAAAAGCGTCCTGGCTCCCATGGATTCCAGATCCCGCTGCAACTGGACGCATTCCGACTCATCTCCCGTAAGAACCATGGCCGGCCTTTCCAATGTCTGCGCCAAAGCGTAAATAAAATGGGCTTTTTGGATGCCGGATAACCCCGATACGGCCATAGGTGCACGGCCGGCTCGGATGCATCCTGCCACGGTATCAAATTCCGCAAGCCCTTTGAGGGCGTTTGCTAAAAAGGTCATGCCATCGCCTCTTTCTCAAGTTGGTCCCGCTATAACGGGCAATGGCGGAAACCTCCGGGAATAACCCGTCTGGTTTCCGCTGAACGTCCGGGATGTTCTCCCGGTAGTATAACAAAGTGAATCCAAAAAACAAGGGGAAAGCGGGCGGGCAGTTCCCGCCAGGTAGAACCTGGTGCCACATCGCCCTGAGGTTTTTCCGGGCGCTGTCCCCCTTCCAACACGGTACCTAAAGAATGCATCCCTCTTTGGGGCAGTTCCCAACAGGCAGAGCCTGGTTCCACATCGCCCTGAGGTTTTTTCAGGCGCTCTTCCCCTTCCAACACGGTACCTAAAACGAACTTCCCATTCTATCTTACACAAGATGTCCTCGCGGGCCTCTATATTTCGGCTTTGCACCAACCCTAGAGCGCGATGTGGATGCAGGCTCTGCCTGCCCTATCCGTTGTAGAGATTCATGGCTTTGTCCGTTTCCCCTTTGACCAGCAGCTCCACTGCGTCAGCAGCTTTCCCATAAGCTTCCAGCATTAGGGCCTGGTCAGCCTTTGAAAAGCCGGACAGCACCCAGCTGGCCAAATCATAATCAGGATGTGGTTTTGCCCCCACGCCGATTTTAACTCGGGGAAACTGATCGGAATTCAAAAGATAAATGATACTTTTGATTCCGTTGTGTCCACCGTCCGAACCCTTGCGCCGGATACGCAATTTGCCCGGCGGAAGGGAAATATCGTCAAACAACACCAGCACCTGTTCCGGAGGTATCTTATAAAATCCCGCTGCTTCCTGCACAGCCTCCCCCGAATTGTTCATAAAAGTCTGAGGTTTCATCAGAAGACAGCGTTTTCCCTCTAACTCCACTTGGCCGCATAGGGATTTAAATTTGAGGCGATCCACCTTGACGCCCAGACGGTTTGCCAGTACATCCACTGCCATAAAACCGGCGTTGTGACGGGTACCCTCGTACTTCCTTCCGGGATTTCCAAGCCCTACGATTAGGAAATCTACCGGACCTGTGGGTTTTGGTCTGCGAAAAAACATGGTAAAACTCCTTTATGCGCACAAAAGCCGCCCGGGCGCCAAAGCGCCCAGGCAGCGCAAGTTTATGATCCATAAGATAGGCAGTGCCTTACCGCCCCATCGTGCTCCGGGATTGCTGAGGAAGGAAAACATCGCTGCCCCGCGCGGCATCCGTGCCCCAAAGGCAAAAGCTCTCACAAACGCTCTAGGGCGGTATGGAAGCGGATTCTATCCGCGCGATGTGGGGACGGATCCTATCCGCCGGAGCTCCTTGGCCGGACATCCTCCCACCACCGTATTGGCCGGGACGTCTTTGGTCACCACCGATCCTGATGCGATGACGGCGTTGTCCCCAATGGTAACACCGGGGTTGATAATCGAGCGTCCGCCGATCCAGACATTGTTGCCGATGGTCACTGGTTTTCCGTTCTCCAGTCCCTTTTTGCGGATCTCCGGATCCAAAGGATGAGAAGCGGTGTAAATGTGAACACCCGGCCCAAGGAGACAGTGATCCCCAATGGTAACCGGACATACATCCAAAATTACACAGTCAAAATTAGCAAAAAAGTACTTCCCTACTTTGATATGAAAGCCGTAGTCGCAGTGGAAAGGAGGCTCGATACCGATATTGTCGTCCCCGATCTGCCCAAACAACTTTTTGAGCAGGGAAAGTCGCAGTTCCCTCTCTGCCGCGTGGGTGGCATTGTAGCGTTCCACCAGATCCCTAGCCCGAATGCGAAGTGCATCCAGCTCTGGGTCTGCGGGGTTGTAGAGTTCTCCCTCAAGCATTTTTTCACGTTCAGTTGCCATACAGGATATGTCCTCCTTAATTAAACATAGTAGAGACCGGCCGATTGGACGAAATGCGGGAAATGGCTTCGGCAAATACCGGGGCAACGGGTAAGTATCTGATCTTTTTGCAGCTACATTCTTTACCCGGGATGGTATCCAACAACACCACCTCTTTTAAAGGGCTGTCCTCAATGCGTTGCAGTGCGCTTCCGGATAATACCCCATGAGTGGCGCATGCATAGACCTCCTTAGCTCCTCCGATGTCCATCACCGCTTTGGCGGCATTGCAGAGGGTGCCGGCCGTATCAATCATGTCATCCACCAAAATGACCCGACGATCTTTTACGTCGCCGATGATATTCATGACCTCGCATACGTTGGCCTTGGGACGGCGTTTGTCGATGATGGCGATGGGCGCATTCCCAAAACGTTGGGAGAATGCTCTCGCCCGCGTCACCGATCCAAAGTCGGGGGAAACCACCACTACGTCCTGACGCTCGGTTCCAAACAGCTGCTGGAAGTAGGGGACCAGCACCGGTACCCCATTGAGGTTATCCACTGGGATGTCGAAAAAGCCTTGGATTTGCGCGGCATGTAGGTCCATGGTCAGCACCCGGTCAGCTCCTGCCGCTGTGAGGATATCGGCCATCAGTTTGGCCGATATGGGATCCCTAGCCTTTGCCTTGCGGTCCTGCCGGGCATATCCAAAATAGGGGATGACGGCTGTGATGCATCCGGCCGACGCCCTCTTACAAGCGTCGATCATAATGAGCAGCTCCATAATGTTGTCATTGACCGGGGCGCAGGTGGACTGCACCAGGAAAACCTCACATCCCCGCACACTTTCGTGGAAGGAAACCGAAATCTCCCCATCGCTGAAGGTGGAGACTTCGCTTCTCCCCAAAGGCAGGCCCAGTTGTTCTGCCACCGATTTGGCCATGTTCCGGCTAGCATTGGCCGCAAAAATCTTGATGTTCTTGCCGTAAAAACTCATTGTTTCTGTTCCCCCTTTTTTCTCAGGGGCACCGGCAAGACTCCGGAAGGCGCCGCCGGCGCTCCCAAAGCATTATTTCCTCTTTTTTTCCACCCAGCCCGGTTTGTTGACTTGACGGGCCCGGGCAATGCCTAAAGCATTCTCCGGGACCGATTCGGTAATGGTGGAACCGGCTGCTGTATAGGCGTAGTCCCCTACCGTGACCGGCGCTACAAGGTTGGTATTGCAGCCGATAAAGCAGTGATCCCCTACCGTACAGCGATTTTTTTCCTGGCCATCGTAATTAACGGTGACGCAACCGCAACCGAAATTGACCCCTGACCCCACATCAGAATCCCCTACATAGGTTAGATGTGGGACTTTGGTGCCTTCCCCTATATTGGAATTCTTAATCTCTACAAAATCGCCGATCTTTACCTTAGCCGAAAGGTTTGTTCCCGGACGGATATGCACAAACGGTCCGGCGGTCACCCCTTCTCCCACAGCGGACTGGTAACATTGCACGGCGTTTAACCGGCAGCCGTCGGCAACGGTACTGTCTTCAATCAAGCTGTTGGGGCCAATGACGCAGTTTGATCCAATGTCTGTTTTTCCCCGCAAAATGGTGCCGGGCAACAGGCATGTATTGGGCCCTACCATGACGTCCGGGCCTACTAAAATGCCGTCGGTGCAGGGGATATCCACCCCTTCTTCCATTAAACGTTCCAAAATACGGCGGCGTGCCTTTCCCGTCAAGCCGTTGAGTTGAGCCCTGGTGTTGGCTCCGCACACCACATCCTCGGTATCGGCGGCAAAGGCGTCCACCCGGCATCCTTTTTCTAAAAGCAGAGAAACGGTATCGGTCAAATAGTATTCCCCTGCCTTATTGTTGTTTGTAATCTTAGGCAGCACTTCCAGCAGCTGGTCAGCTGTAAACCAATAGGCGCCTGAGTTTACCTCCCGGATGGCTTTTACCGCTTCGCTTGCATCCTTTTCTTCCACAATGGAGTTGACGGTGCCGTCGTTGTCATCCCGGACAATGCGGCCATAGCCAGTGGGATTCTCTAGTTTAGCTGAAATAACCGTAGCGGCATTGCCGCCCTCCTCATGAGCGGTCAGGGCGCGGCTGATATTTTTGCTGTCCATAAGGGGCGCGTCGCCGCACAACACCAGCACATTGCCCCCTTTATGAGCGGCAATAAAATCCGATGCCTGCATAACGGCATGCCCTGTACCCAAGCGCGGCTCCTGCAACACTGTCTGGCAAGAGCCTTCCAGATGCTGTCCGTCTAACAGATGCTGTTCCACCAAATGGCCTTTATGGCCGGTCACCACACAAATATCTTCAATGCCCGCACCTCGGACTGCATCAATGACCCAATCCAACATAGGCTTAAACAATACTTCACACAGCACTTTAGGGCCGTCGGCCTTCATCCGTTTGCCCTCGCCGCCTGCTAAAATAACAGCACAATTCTGTTTCAAATTCTCAAACCCCTTTTCATCCCAGACTAGCCTAAGGCTTCCTTTTCACTCAATATGGTTATTATCTCAATTTTCAGCCTGATTTTCAAGCACTATTTCCCAGTTCCTTCAATTGTACCATTCTCCCATACCCCAGTGCGCAAAAGGCGTCACATCAGACCGGGCCAAAAAACGTATGCTATCGGTACTCTCGTCCTCAGGGGGGCAACTGCTCCCCTTCGTCCTGCGCCTTTGGCATCCCCTGTTTTGTTCTCCCGTCCGATGGAATTCTCCAGAGGTCAGCAGTACCAGTCAACGAGAAAAACACAACCGCCGGTACATCCTGTCCCGGTAAAACTCTTGGACTCTTTGGCCGATGCGGGGAGCAAAACAAATAGGAAAAAGCATCCCCGCAGGCCCTAGGGCAGGACTCTGCGGGGGATGCTCCTTACTGCTGCAAAAATTCGTCGATAAAGTACTTGGGCCTGGCCTTGACCTCACTGTAAATTTTGCCGATATACTCGCCGCATACGCCCAGGCACAGAAGCTGGATCCCCCCCAGCAACCAGATGGATGCTACAATTGCCGTCCATCCCGACACAGCCATGCCTATCATTTTGGAGATCAGTGCATACAGCAGCCCGATGACGCTGAGAACGGCAATAATGACTCCCAATCCTGAAATTAACCGGATGGGCTTGACCGAAAAGGATGTGATACCATCAAAGGCAAGGGCCAGCATCTTCTTCAAAGGATACTTGGATTCCCCGGCAAACCGTTCATGACGGTCGTAGAACACGGTAGCCGTCTTGTATCCGATAGTGGGTACGATGCCTCGCAAAAACAAATTGACCTCTTTGTATTCCGACAGTGCATCCAAAGCCCGCTTGGACATCAGACGGTAGTCGGCGTGGTTGTACACCACCTCTACGCCTAAGGCATTCATAATTTTGTAGAATCCTTGGGCAGTGGACCGCTTAAAGAATGTGTCGGTATCACGCTTGTTGCGCACACCGTATACAATGTCGCACCCTTCGTTGAACTTCTCTAAGAACTGATTGATGACGTCGATGTCATCCTGAAGGTCGGCGTCCAAAGAGATGGCGCAGTCACAGTACTGCCGGGCGGTCATCAGTCCGGCCAAAACGGCATTCTGATGACCTCGGTTGCGGGACAGTTTCAGGCCACAGACGTATTTGTTCTGCTTATGGAGCTGGGTGATGAGTTCCCAGGTTTTGTCTTTACTGCCGTCGTTCACCAACAGGATACGGCTTTTTTCATCGGCCAAACCTAGGCTCACCAGTTCTTCCATCTTCGCAATCAGACGTTTCCCTGTCTCCGGCAACACCTGCTCCTCATTATAGCAGGGTACCACCAAATATACAGTTGACAATGGTACACACATCCTTACTCTACTAAGTTTTTATTGGTCTTTATCGGGAGGATCCTCGCGCCCATTTTCTGAAGTGTTGGATGGTTCCCCCGATGGTAAATCCTCCTCTAATTCAGGCGGGAACATAAGGGACAAATCTTTAAGATAATAGGTTTCGATGTTTTCATCCTCATTGTTGTGGCGCAGGATCTCATCCTCCGGTTGCATAGCGGCCAGACGACGTGCTTTCCGGCGGCTTAGCGCCCTCATACCAAAGAAATAAAGCAGGAATATGACAAAGGAAATTCCCGTCACCATCAATCCCAACGGCAAACCAGGCGTCATGTAGTTAAACCGGATGGTGCTGGTCCCCGGGGGGCACCACACCGCCATAAAGCCCACGTTGGTCTTTTCAATCACGGCGTCCACCCCGTTGACTTGGGCCGACCACCCCTCCTCCCAGGGCACGGAGAAGAACAAAAGCTTGCCTTCCGAATCCTCCGGCAGGGTGATGGTAGCAGTAAAGCCAGTGTTGTCCCGATCAAAGGTCTCACAGGAATACTCCCGCCTGTCGGCGCAATCCTCCGCTATGGCTTGATCCGAAGTATCCAGCCATTCGCTTGTATCGTAATGGGTCATGGTGCGCTCGTACTTTTCGGCTGCAAAATCCTCCACCACCGCGGCATGCAAAAGTACACGCTGCCGCTGCTGTTCTGTCATAGCGTCGTACTCAGACCGCGTGATGAAACTGTCGTAGCAGAATCCTAAGGGGATAAAGTTTTTGTTTTCGTAGACATAATAGCCGTTTTGCCAATCCACATAGGTGTAATAATCGTAATCGTCGTCGTTGGGACTTAAAGGCTCCCGGTCAAAGAGGTACCGTACCGATAAAAACGGACGCAATAAATAATCCTCCCTCTCGGGACGGCTGGCCACATCCCGCTGCACGCCTACCGTCGGGTAGAACTCCATAATAGAGGCGGGTACCACACTGTGGAAGGCCTGGATGGAGGGACGCTGCCAGAACATAGCCTGATTGTCATAAGGCAGATTCCGCCCATCTGTAAAGTCGATGCGATAATTTTCATCCTCTGGCAGATCCACATCCTCCCCGCCGTTTAAGGCGTAAGGGATGATAAAATCGTGACTTTCCGTCAAATCCACTTTGCCCAGGGCGATAAAGTACACCGAGTACACCACCGAAATACACAGCACCGCCGCTGTAGCCGCCGTGGCAAACTGACGGGGATGTTTGCGGAACTTCCGCAGTAGCCACCAGAGAAGGAACAAGCTCACAAAGGCAATGGCCACATAAACCCAGAACCGCACCGGGTATTCCATTAAGCCGTATGTCTGTTTTTCCCGCCCCTCCACTTCGGCCGGCAAAAAGGCGATGAGAATGGTGATGACAAAGGTGATGCCCGCTGTGATCTTGAACCCCACCATGTAATCTACTTCTTTGTCTTCCAAAGACATAATGGTGGCGAGGGCCATCATGAGCACCAGCATATAGAACCATCTGGCGTAATAGGAGGAGTTAAAGGCAAAAAACGCGCTGTTAAAGATGGGGACCATGGCCATGATAAACAAGGTAATCAGGATGCGCTTGAGCCAATGCCCCCGTTTAGCCGACATAAAGGAAAATACGCCGCACATGGAGAAAAGCGGCAGCCAGGCGCCCAGCGACGCCCATTTCGCCTCGGCATCGGGGAAGAAATTGGGCCTGGCCGGGATATCCGGCGGGAAGAAAAAGCATTCAAAAATAGCGCCGTACCGCTGGGGCCAAGAATACACCAGCGCCGAGTGCCCTTGGAAGGACTGGCTTGTCCGAGGATTGGCAAGCACCGTCAGCACCGATGGAATGAGCAACACCGCACTCATGGCAACACCGAGGATTGCCTCAAAAGCCAGCCATAAGAACTTCTTGAGATTAATGGTCCAATCCTTGCCAAGTAGGCGGAAGAACCAGTAGATGATGACAAACACCACTTGGCCCACAAAGAAAAAGTAGTTGACAAAGCAGTTGATAAACACCGCTGCGGCAAAGACACCGCGCCGGCCGTTTGTCATATATTCTTCCAAGCCGATGAGCAGCAGGGGGAAGAATACAATAGGTTCATGAAAATGATTGAAGAAGATATTGTAAGTGGTAAAGCCGGAAAAAGCATACAAAAGTCCGCCGATGAGGGCGTAGTCCTTGTTGCGTACAAAACGGGCGATGTAAGCATAAGACGTAGTGGCGGCCAATGCTGTTTTGAGCATCAAAAGGGGCGCCATGAGATAGGGCACCACCTCACTGGGAAACGGCAGCGTCAGCCAGAAAAAGGGGCTGCCGAGATTATAGAAACTATAGGAACTGATGAAGTTGGCACCCAAATCGGTAGTCCAACTCCAGAAGATGTTTCCTTCCCGGATGGCGTCGTGGCACATCTGATAAAAAGGGATTTGCTGGACGTTAAAGTCGCCATAGTACAGAAAATACCCTTGATCCACAATGATAAAGGGCAAAAAGACAATACAGGACGCGCCCAATGCCAGCAAGAAAGTCCGTAAATACCGATTCCTCGCTGGAACCAAGGGCGAAGAAGGAGTCTTCATGTCCATTCCTCCTCTCGTATTTTTTTGGATAGGTTGACCGATTTGAATGGCCCGGTGATATCCCCAAAAACACCAATGCTCATCCACTTCTCACAAGTAACCATTATTATACCATGCATTACACGAGGGAGCAAACAATATTTCCCAATTTAGTGGTATTTTATTCTTATTTTTCCTGTTATCTTTTTATTGGCATTTCATTTCTTTTTCAAACACGTATCGTATTGCTTATTGTAAATGACTGACCAAGTCAAGTTCCTTGAACTTGTAGAAAATCAGGACTTCTTTCTTTTCCGTCAACTCGATCTTTTCAATCAAACTGACAATCAAATCCCGGCTGTACTCCCCAGCGTTCAAAAAGTTGTCAACCAGTTCTTTTACCTTTTGCTTGTCCAGTTGCAAATCGTCATCCGAACGCTCAAGCGCTCTGATCTTTTGTCGGAGAGCGGACTGCTCTTCCTTGAGACGTTTGTAGACCCTTTGAAAAACCTCTTCATCCACAACGCCGGATAACCTATCGTCATAGGATTTATCGATCTTAGATTGGATTACCTCCAACTGGGCTCTTAAACCAATCAGATCCTTGCCTTGGCGACGTTTTTCCTCCTGCAATTTTTTGCGTGCATCCTCAGTCAGTTTGTCTAAATCCAATTGACTGGCATAACGCTGACAAATGGAACGTACTTGTTCCAAAACAGCGTTGGTCACGTCTTCAACTCTTGCACAATGACAGGTGCAGGTTTTAAACGCAGTGAACCTTTGATAGGTCCTACAGACGAAGTAGAGCACATGACGGCCTTTTGCCAAAGGCCGGTTCATGACCCCCAACGGATACCCGCATTCATGACAAAAAATGATTCCCTTTAATAGGTAGTCATATGTACGAGTACGCGTGTGGTTACGGCTTTTGATGAGCGCGCCGACCTTTTCGAAAGTCTCACGGTCAATGAGAGGCTCATGAGTATTTTCTACAACTGTCCACTCTTCACGGGGAAGCGAACGGCATTTTTTGGATTTGTAGCTGACTTTTCTCACTCGTCCCTGTACCATCGAACCGATATATACTTCATTTTGGAGCATATAGCTAATCCGCTCTGAACTCCATTTCCCAGCAAAAGTACCTTGGATGGACAGATTGATTTTAGCATAGGCGGCAGGTGTGGGGATATTTTGCCGATTCAAAATCATAGCGATTTCCCGGCAGGATTTTCCTTCTAAGGCAAGCCGGAAAATATATCGCACAATCTCGGCGGCAGGCTCGTCAATGACGATGACATTCTTTTCTGTGGGGGATTTTTTATAACCATAAGCCGGTTTCCCACCAATAAACAATCCTTTTTGCTGTTTGTCCCGTTTGACGCTGGTAACCTTTTTAGAGACGTCTTTGGCGTACATATCATTCATAACGCCTCGAAACGGCCCCATATCACTGGAATACCCATCCACCTCTGTATCATAATTGTCCAGTAAGGCAATATACCGTACTCCGTAATCAGGGAAGAAGTGCTCTACAAAAAGACCGGTATACACGTAATCTCTCCCTAATCGTGACATGTCCTTCGTGATAACCATATTGACCTTTTTGGCCTCGATATCTGCAATCATCCGATTAAAGCTCGGCCGGTCAAAGGTAGTCCCACTGATCCCATCATCGATATAGACATCGTAAACAGAAAGGCGTTGTTCTCTGGCATACGTTTCAAGCATCGCCCGCTGGTTCTTGATACTTTCAGAATCGTCTTCTTTATCGCCTCCTTTGCGCTCATCTTCCTTGGAGAGTCTCAAATAGAGTGCGACGCTATAGTTCTGTGGATCGTCTATTTTCGGATACATATTGCACCTCCAAAAATCGGCGACCATTCATTTTTTGCGTTTCTTGCCCAAAACGCAACGATATTATAAGATCTAACATTGGGAGAGGTCAAGAGTGTTGACGGCATAACTTTTTCACCTCGCTTTCCATATAAATTCGAATAGAATTTTCTAATAATTCTTTAATATCCAATCCTCGTTCGGGATAATAGGGCTTTACCATAATTTTTACATTTATATTGGATTCTTTTTTCAATTGCAAGAACCTCCCATGATAAAATGATTACTAATGCTTATGCAGGAAAAAGATTTCCTTTGCATGTCCACATCAGTTTGATGGTGCCTTTAAGTTCGGCGGTTATTTTCACCAGGAGAAAGACAACCTGAAAGGTCCTTTTAAATATTTCATGAATATTTAGATGTTGCTCGCGAGCATCTTTATCATAAACGAATCGACGAGCAAATAAAATTGCCAAATTGCTTTCTTTATAATATAATCTTTAGTAAGCAACTTTATAAAGATGGAGGAAATAAAGTGTCTGGCATATACTATCTATTCTCAAAAACAGACGGACATGAGGCAATGTATGTTTGCGATGATGAAAAATATATTGAAGAAGCGACATATCAGACAGGCGTCTATCCAACAGGGACGCTACTTTCTAAAGCCCTAAGGACAATAGAGCCTTGGACTGATAGTAATTTTCATCGTCTCTTGCATGAAGAGAGGTTATCGCAAGCCTTTGAACAATTCTCAACAAAGGATTCATCATTTTCAAATATGGTATGTGACGATGAGGCTGCTCGTATGGTGTTAAGGATTTTATTAATGGGTAACCCAAACATCATTGTAGATGAAAAAAGTACGCTTCCAATTGAACAACTGCGTTCTTGTTTAGGGTATATTTCCCTGTGCCAAAGAGATAAACAGTTTTGTTCAATAGATAAGCTGATTCTAATCTCCAATCAGATGGGTTATCGCTTACCAAAGCAGTCGATCTATATTACAGAAAAAGCCAAAGACGGATTGTATGACAGAACAATCAGTGAGCTTTTACATAGTTGCGATTTTCCAGAACAATTTAATCCCAGCTTAAAAAAGCAGAGACGAAAATTCTTTGAATTACCGTCGATTGGAGTAAAGTTAACTCCATATGCACCTTTAAAGACACCGCTGTATATATTCGATATTCACAATATAGTTGACTTGATATTGGCGTCGCTCCAATGTGCTTTTGAACGGGGAGATGTAGTAGGGAGATGTTCTCATTGCGGCAATTTATTTGTAACCCATAATCGGAAAATAAAATATTGTCCTGTTATAGATTCCGACAATTCGCATGATAAAAGTTGTCAAGAGAAAGAAAAACTAAAAAGGCAAATAGAGAAGGAAAAAAAGGAAACGAAAAAAATGCATAAAAGCTTACGCACGATGTATGCAAATAAATATGGTAGTGATAGCAAAGAATGCAGGAGATTTCTCGATGAAAGCCAAAAGTGGAGAGATCGGGTAAAAGAAGGAGAGGTTACAGACGAGGAATATGGGCAATGGCTGAAGGGATGTTATAGTAGAAAGTATAAATAGAAAAAAACAGCCTTCATGTTTTTACATGGGGGCTGTTTTATGATATCATTATAACAATATCAACAAGGAGAATTGATAAAATGAAACTTGGATTAAGTGTTAAAAGTCAAAGTGTAGAAACTTCTGGAATTACAAAAGACTATAAAGAAGCATTATGTGAATAT
>CAJFOZ010000005.1 GCA_904397895.1 uncultured Clostridia bacterium | reverse complement strand
TTGTTTGGTTTTCCTTTTGGCATAAATAAAACACCCCACTTATTATTCAGTATATCATACTGTCTAACAAATGGGGTGCTGTTCAATGTTACTAGCTCGCGTGTCTCGTCACGCAAATACGATCTGCCAGCCGCGAGAGTCCTGCTACTTGCTACCCGTAAACAGGCTTAGAAATTTCCCATCGTCAGTTGTTCTCCGGCCTTGTCTTCTTCCAATTGATGCCGGATGTACTCTTCAAGACCCCATGAAACTGGACACCGCAACTTTCGGTGGTATCTCCACCAACATGTGTACATGGTCTCGACACACCTCTGTTTCTACTATTCTTACCTTCTTCCAGTTACATAGCGTCCGCTAGGCTTCTTTTGAACCACTCGCCTAGCGAATGGTTTTCGTGATACAAAAATGGCGTGACATCTTTTTTGTCACGCCAATAATCTGTTTCCGAGAGAATATACTCTGTTTATCGGTAGTAATCTCCATCTTAGAAAATACACCAAAGGCTACCTAGCGGTGAAATCGGTGCAGTGAAGAAATACAGACAGTGTTTCATCAAATTAGCATCAACGAATAATTATGAAGATTTGAACAAAACAAATATGCAACAAGCGCCTGAGATTTCATTAATCTGGTTTACAAATATTATACCAAAGCCCATGACTTTAAAAAATTTCAATGGAAAGTGGTACTAGTTTCCCCACAGCATCTGTAGAATTTATTCACATCTCAATTACAAAAAAGTCAAAATAAGTTATAAAACCAAAATTTATAACTCCCTTAATTGTAAAAATATAATTAAATTATTACAAATTTTTAATTTTTGAAATTAATATTGACTAAATAGTGGATTTGTGATATGATTTCACATATGATAGAAAGGAATAAAACAGGTGGAGCAGAATGTAGAAAGGAGTTTGCGGTATGAAAAAGAGGATCGTAGCAGGCGTATTTGCACTGGCAGTAATGGCAACGTTAGCCGTAACCGGTTCCGCGGCAAGGAGTCAGACAAAGACAAACAACGGATTTACCTTCACCTCTATCCTTTCGACTCCGGCACCCAACTACACCACCTACTACACTTCTAGCATTGAGCCTGGCAACTATGGCGGTTCCTACAATCACCAAGGGACCATCACCACTTCCAGCAGCAGTAAAAAGTTTGGCGGTGCAACGGCAGTTTACACCAATTCAACCAAAGGCATTATTAAAGCGGTGGATAACATGGCTTGGTATGCCACCGGTATGGGAAGCGCGTATGCAACCACAACTGTAACCTTAAGCTAACAACTTAATGTTACTATATTTCACATTAAGTTGCAGATTTTAGCCGTTCGTTAATTTAATGTAAAATTACTGCTCCACCTGTTTTAGATACTGGAAAAGGAGGTCTCTTATGAAAAGCATAAAAATCCTGAGCCTGTGTTTAGCTATGAGCCTGGCCCTTCTCTCCTCCGGGTGCCAGAAAGATGACAACACCACTGCCCATACCTCCAGCCAGGGACGCTATGATTGGGCCTTTTCCGAAACAGAAGAAAGCTCTGAAATTGATCCCTTCTTTTTCTCGATGAATATTTTTCTTGATCCAGTTCTCATCAACGGTGAGGATACTACAGAGGCAAACCCCATTATTTCATACGATGGATCGCCTTTAGAGCTTCGTTACAGCTACACTCATAAAAGCGAAATTCCGGTCAATGTCACTGTGCTTTTCACCATCAATGGAGTCATTCAACCCTTTCGTCTGGAGGGTGAGGAAGAACAGCGTACCTTTTATCAATTTGAAGCATTGGAGATGACAAATGTACGTCCTGCTTTTTACATTGACCAGCCTTTGATATTGTCATCCAGCGAGCCTTCTCTGGTAATGACGCACTTTTTAGCTAATTATGACTATCCAATTGATCAACCTTCCCATGATCCGGTTATTTGTCTGGAGGCATTCTCTCCTGTTTATGTGCAGGCGGAGGAAAGCAGTTCCCCAACCAAACCCCAGTTGGACATCGTTCCCCTGGAGCAATTGGAATACCATATTGAAGATTTATCCTTTATGGAAGAGGAGCAAAAGCACTCTCCCTTTTCCCACTATGGGATATTCCAAAATGAACTCCCATTGGTCTCCAACCAATTTCAGTTTGAATATTATATAGAGGGATCCTCGGAGGACGCCTTTTATTTGGCTTTGTGCAAGGATGAGGGCAGCTACCGCACGGTGATTCTCAAGGACGGGGAACCCATCCCGGCCTTTGACGGTAAAACCTATCTGGATTGGAACAGCGCGGGACAAAACCAGGGCATCCAAGTCAAGCTGGACTCCTCTGCTTTTGAGGAGAGTCCACACAATTACTACGCCCTCACCACCCGCATCGACACCATCCCATCGGCGCAACCAGTGGCTTTTGATGAAATGGCCAGCAAACCAATGACAATCGCGATGGAAAAATAATAGCGATAACTGGTTCCGCAGACAGAAGTGTTACCAAGAAAAACGGTCCTGTAACCTTTACTTCAAGGCTTTCTGCTCCATCTCCAAACTACACTACTTTCTTCACTTCTAGAATTTCTGTTAACGGCGGTGGATCTTTTGGTCATCAAGGTACTATTTCCACTTCCAACGGCCCCATCAATTTTACCGGCAACAAAGCTCTTTATACCAATTCCACTCCAGGAATTGACAAGGCCACAGACACTATGTCTTGGTATTCTACTGACATAGGAAGCTATTCGTGTAACACAGTTGTCGAATGGTAGTTGTTTTTATAATTGAATTATACAGAGATAATCCAATCCATACAGCCCGCTCCACCTGTTTTATCGAAAAGGAGTTGATCCTAATGAAGAAACGTATCCTAGCTATTCTGTTGGCAGCAGCAATAGCACTTTTGTTTACCTCCTGTCAAAAAAGGGCTGTCATTGACGTGTCAGCTGAAGTAGGCAAAGGAGTCAGTATTAATGGGAACTGCCTTGGCGATGTCTTGGGCACCGGAACTTTTGCCAAAGTAGAAGATAAGATCTTTTTTATTAATAATACTGGCAGAGTTGTTTGTTATATGGATTTAAACAGTGGGGAAATTTTCTGCAACTGCAACGATCCCACCTGCCAGCATCGGCTGATCAGTTGCACCGCCTTTTTGTCCGACAATCGGGGAAGCGCTGCCAGAATCTTTACCCCCTATCAGGACGGCATCATAACCGCCACCGAATCCGAAGTGTTAACATTCGCCCCCGGCAAAAAGGAAGTAGTTGCCGCCGCCAAAGGGAATTACGGAGCTGTGAATATTATGCCCTACCTATTTGAAGACAAAATGGCGGTGTTTACACGGGATAATCAGCTGGTGGTGCGAAAAGTAGAGGATGAGACAGCACTCTTGACCATTGAAAATACAGCTGCTCCCTCATGGGGAGAAAGTATTTTTTATTACGATGGATATCTATACCTTATTCGGTTAAGCCAAGATGACCTTTCCAAAGACCTTACCGACGATCCCACCGGCGAATTGCATGTCAACGCATCCAACAACAGCGAATTGGTTCGCGTCTCGCTGGAAACAGGCCAGGTGCAGCAGCTGATTTCTTCCAACGTCACCGGCGTCAGTATTTATGGCGACAAGCTTTATTATAAACAGGGAATTCTCTCCAGCAAACTGATGCGCGCCAATTTGGACGGAACCAATCCTGAACTGGTGCAGACCGACGTGGATTTTTACAACATCAAGGACGATACCATCTACTACTCCAGCAAGGAGATGGGGGATCTGATGTCCTGCACCATACATGGTCAAAATCCCACCCGCCTGGTGCAGATGGGAGATTTGGGATATGATTATATGTCTATCCGAGTGTTTTCCGACTGGGATAAAATCCTTCTGCCTAGAAATGATAGTGGAGCCTTTTGGACTATGAATCCCGACGGCAGCGATCTTCAGCTCCATGAGATCCCCGACTTTAGCAATTTCGAATAAAAGTACAGGGTACATAGAGGGAAAGGGTGTGAGCATATGAAACTAGAGGTGCAGCAAGTCACCAAGCGCTACAGCAACAAAACAGCCTTACAGGATTTTAGCGCCGTCTTTGAAAGCGGTATTTACGGATTATTGGGTCCTAATGGCGCAGGAAAATCCACCCTTATCAAAATCATCGTCAATCTATTGCGTCCCACATCTGGCCAGGTGACTTTAGATGGAAAGGAAGTTTCCTCCCTAAAGGCCGAATATCGTAAACGGATCGGATATCTTCCCCAATCGGTCGGGATGTACAAGAACTTTAGCGGCCGGGATATGATGTTGTTTTTTGCTGCCCTCAAAGGCATCGAGGATCGAAAAGAAGCGTCCAAACAGGTGGATCGGCTATTGGAAATGGTCAATCTGACTGAGGATGCCGGACGGAAAGTCGGGCAGTATTCCGGAGGTATGCGTCAGCGCCTCGGCATTGCGCAAGCGCTTTTGGGAAGTCCCGATATTCTCATCTTTGATGAGCCCACCGCCGGTTTGGATCCCAAAGAACGCATTCGCTTTAAAAACATCATTTCCGAATTAGCCATTGATAAAATTATCCTATTGGCCACCCATATCGTATCGGATGTGGAACAGGTCGCCAACCATATCCTTCTGCTGAAAGAAGGGCAATTGATCAGCAATTTGGCCGCAGGACAGCAAGTGGAACGGATGCAGGGCAAAGTCTGGACGGTGGAAACCAGTAAAGAACAATATGAAAAATTGCTTCTTTCCTATAAAATTTCCAATGTGGCCAATTTAGGAGACGCCTTAAAATTACGCATTCTCTCGGATGAACAGCCTTGTCCGGAAGCCGTACTGGCCACCCCTTCCCTAGACGATCTGTACATCTACTACTTCGGGGAGGTGGGGATATGAAATCCTTCCTCCGTTTAACGGATTATGAATTCCGTAAAATTTGCATGCAGCCTATTGTCTGGGTACTTTTGGTTCTGTTTGGCATTTACAGCGTCCAGGTCTATTACAATGCCAACATGCAAAATACTCCCGAAGATTATAGGTTGTATGAACACATCGGCGGCCCTCTCACCGAGGAAAATTACAACATCCTAAAAAAGTACGCCGCGGTCGACACCCAGCAACCCATGGTTTCCGGCAACTTCCAAGATGGAGAAATAGTTCCCAACGAGATGGTGGAAGTCACTGAATGGGGAGAATCTTACAGCAAGATCTCTTTGGAGCTGGCCTTAAGCCGTGCCGACAGCATCCTTAAAGACGAAGAAAACCGGCAGTATGTTATGGCCCAAGCTCAAGAGAATATGCGGAAATTGGAAGGAGATTCCGATCAGCAGTACGATTACCGCTATAACAAAATGATCTACAACCAGTACGCAAACCGCGGCGAATTGATGATGATGAATGCCTATGGCTGGACCAATTATTTGGAATTCAGCAGTGTTATGCGTCCAGTAAATCTCTTTGACTTGACTGCCTTTCTCCTGTGTATCTTCGCCCTATGCACGGTGTTTGCCCGGGACTATGAGAACAGAATCATTCCTATCCTACACACCAGTTATCAAGGACGCAGCGTCTTATACTTCTCCAAAGTAGTGGCCGGCATCCTGTTTTCGGCTTTATCGCTTGCTTTTTTACGCATCCTGATGATAATAACCTTGATGACCAATTGCGATATGTCTTATGTTACGGCCCCTGTCCAAAGTCTAGGCTTTTTTCAAAATTGTCCTTACAACATGAGCATTCTACAAATGATCTTCTTCCAGTATGGGGTTAAACTGCTTTTCATTGTTTTTCTATTTTTGATTACCGTCTTGATTGGGGTCTTAGCCAAACGCAGCCTTATCTCCTTGGTTGGATCTTTTGTCGGTCTAGTGGGAATGACGGCACTGGCATTGCGCTCTGACGCCGGTTTCTATTTTGAGATCATCACCAATCAGATGCCAGCTCCTCCGGAGGGACAAAATTACGCCAGTTTCGGGTATGAGAACATCATGAAAATTTTCAATCCTGCCATGGTCATGCGTCTTAACGACTATCTGGAACAGTATGACTATGTCAACGTCCTAGGGTTCCCTGTTTCACGAATGGCTCTTATGATTTCTTTTATGATATTATTGATTGCCGTACTACTCATTGTCACCCATTGGATCTACACCCGACAAGACGGTGGATTACCCCATAGATGGGAGAGAAAGAAGGGGAGTTCCAATGAACAACCGTCTGCTCATACAGTTTGAAGGTCGTAAGTTGTTTCATGTTGTGACCATTTGCCTGATCCTTGCATTTTTAGTGGGAAAAGTTACCCTCTCTTGGTTTTTGTCGGTACCAAACGAAGATCAAATCCTCTATAAAGCACTCGTCCAACAAGTGGAGGGACCTCTTACACAACAAACCCAGCAATATCTGGAGTCTGAAAAATCCCGCCGGGATCAAATTCTTGCGCAGGATGAACAGATCCGCAACGATTATATCGCTGGAAAAATCACATCAGAGGAATATGAAACCCATCGTTCGGAATACCGTAAAGTCGTAGAAGAACAACCGGCCTTTGATCAGATTTATCAACGGTATCTGTTTTTACTGGAAAAAGAGTCACAAAAGTCCCTTCTTCTCCAGCAATCTGAAGCAGGCGGGGATGATTATGAAACCCGTCTGGCCGACAAACAGCTTCAACAGTTTCAAAATGAATTCCCATTGTATTACGATACCGGTTGGAAAAAGATAATCGGCGACGGCAATGTAGACTATCTTTTGCTTCTCTTTTTAATGGCGGTGTGTATCCCCTATTATCTGAAAGAAAATGAAAATGGGATGTCCGATTTAGTGAATTCCAGCTATAAAAAAGCCCCATTATACCGCATTAAAATCGCGTATATCTTAGTGTTTTCCTTTCTTTCAGCAACTGTATCTCAGGCGGTGGATATCCTATACATCCAAACGCAGTACGACTTGCCAATGGGAAATGCGGCTTTGCAAAGCCTTCCTGCATTTGGGAACTGTTCCTACCCAATGACACTTCAGTCGGCATGGATATGGAGTACTGTCATCAGGATAATCGGCACAATGGTTTTGATGATTTTTATCTGTGCTCTGTGCAGTTGGATCCAAAAGACATTGCCAGTAGTTTTGTGCTATGTACTTCTGGTCTTTTTCCCGGCCATCGGGCGAAATGAGATCCCAAAATGGCTTAATCCGTATCTTTTCCCCCAGATTTTATCGGGAAGCCGTGTATTTACGCAAGAAGGTTTTGTGAATCTGTTTGGTTATCCCATATCTAGTACATCCATTACATTATTCTTCTGGGTTGCTGTTATAGCTGCTTCCAGCATATTCATTTGGGTTAAGATAAACGATTCCTATGCTAAATAAAAGCGTACAATTAATTTAAAAAGGCGACTAGATTAATTTCTAATCGCCTTTTTCTTTATTTTAGCCATTTTCATACATATCAATATGTATTATTGTGATCTAGCACCCTATCTTTCGCACAACTTATTTACACTCCAACATCACTCCACTTGGTGGCAAGTTTTGTTTTTATATTTGGGTCTAACGCATGAAAATGCGCTTTGCCACAATTGAACTTAAGGCGTTCAGGGGCACGTAAATCAAACTCAAACGCGCTTCCTTTGGTTTCTATAATGAAGTACAGCTTTTTATCGCCGTCCTCTTCCAAATACACCGCCCAATCGGGATTGTACGTACCAATGGGCGTCTGGATTTTAAAATGGCGAGGAATTTTAAAAAACATCTTTACTCGGGGATCCTTATCAAGCGCGATAGCAAAGGGCTTCTCCACCGTCGAGCTGTCATAATAAATATGGTCGTATACAGAATGCTCCACAGGCACTGCGTTTTTATCGAGGTTGGCTGTGAATTCCTCTACGTCGAAAATTTCCTGCGCGTAATAATGCTCTCCGTCCAGCTTGATATAGGAGATACCGTCAATGGCAAGCTCATGGCGGTGATATTTGACAATCTCGATAAACCGCTCGGTAAATAGCTGCGGATTGCGAAGGAAGTCGTCCACGCGACCGCTTTCCTCCAAAATGCGGAGGACGGTTTCGCGTTTGATTAGGCATTGCTCCGCCGCGATTGCCGCCAAGTTCGGCTCAAAGGTAAAATCATCACGGACTGACGTTGTTTTTATTCCACGCTCAGTATGAGTAATACCCATATTTTGAATATCAAAATCCGCCATTTTGGAAACAAGACGTATTTCGGGTAACTCTTCCATTTCCCGCAAAGACTTTACCGCCCGCGCCACCAGCGTTTCAGTGTCGATATTGACGCGGTAAGTGGTCTTTTGCGAGATTTTATCCCACAGGGCAATAAAAGCCGGTGACAGGTCGTAATTCTTTTTGAGCCGCACGGTGACGTTGCGTGTGGCATTGGTGATGGGTGGCCTTTCGTCCGCAGCTTTCATAATGTTCTCTATCCGTTCCAACGAGACATTATAGCGGCCCAAATCGAGGGTTCGGTCTTTGATCGCTTGCCGCCATTTGTCTTGAATTTTCCCCTTTTTGGTGTAGCCCTGTTTTTCGCATATTTCCATGAGCTCTTCTGCTTCTTCATATGTTATGGTTTTTTCTTCGGTTATCGTAGCCGTATAAGTAGCTCCGGCAAGATCCTCCGCTTTGACCGGATGAAGGCTGTCTGCCCTCCCCGCCTTTTCGACGACTGCCGCAACAATCTCTTTTGCGTCCGCAATTTCAGACGGTAATTCAAGCTCGATGATTTTGGTGGGAGTGACCGCCTCAACAACCGTTCCAGCCTCGTCAATGACACCGCTGGTTTTCAACATTTCGACAACCTTTGACGCCTGCTCCGGCGTGATGGTTTTTTCTTCCTGCCAGGTAACTGTCAAAGGCTGGCCCACAAACATACTGATTTCAAGAAACCCGAATTTTAGGCCGGTTTCCGCTTCGATTTCTTTTTGGAGATTGTTTGCAAAGTCAGCGAAGCTCTCATTTGCCACGACATGCAGAAGATTGATGTTTTTATCCTCAATGCGCTCGCCGTCTTGATTGACGCAGAGCCGTAGGCCTCGCCCGATTTTCTGCCGGGCGGTAAAGGCGGACTTTTGGTCGAGCAGGGTGCATACTTGGAATACATTCGGATTGTCCCAGCCCTCTTTGAGTGCCGAATGCGACCAGATAAAACGAAGCGGACATTCAAAGGAAAGCAGCCACTCCTTTTTCTGCATGATGGTCTGATATGTTGTAAAGTCGTCGGCGGTGTCGCCTCTGGTATTTTTATAATTGCCTTTTTTATCCTGTGAGAAATAACCGTCGTGCATGCCCTCACGGGGGAATTTATCCTTTAATCCTACAAAACGCGGTGAATTGATTAGTTCATCGTAGCATTCCTCAAACATCGTTGCGTAAATGCCTGCCCCGCCGTCCGCCGTACGGTAGTTAGCCACTTCGTCAATGAAAAACAGCGACAAAACTTTTATGCCTTTATCCAGATAGCGAAGTTCTTTTTCAAGATGAAATTCTATCGTCCGTTTGATCTGCGCTCGTTTTAACAGCATTTCATCCACGTCGCCAATGGGAGAGTTTATGCGGACATATTCGCCGTTGCTGAACTCTATCGCTTCCGACCCTGGGGTGGCATCGATTCCCGTCACCTCGTAGCCCTCATATATTTCACGCTTGCCGGATGCAATATATAAATCCGTACCAGTTTTGATAGAAATGGGCTTTCGCTGTACCCTACCGCTGGCCGTTGCCACGTCAATCTCCAACCGCGCTTTAAATCCGCCCTCCTTGCTGGCGGATAACAGACGGACGTATGGTTTATTATGGCCGCCCTCCACTTGATTGGACGACACGCAGATTTGTTTTACAAGGTTCATCTGATAGGCGTCTACCGGTGTTAGACGGTATAATAGATTGATCTTTTCACGATGTGTCGCACTGTAACGCAATTCACACAACGGATTCAGGCTCTCAATCGCTTCCCGCGCCTTTTTGGTATTATCCACGCTTTGCGGCTCGTCGATGATAACGATGGGACAAGTTTCCTGTATATAACGCATAGCCGTTTCGCCATTGAGCTTGTCCTGCGCTTGATTGATGATATTTTCCGCCTTGCGGAAGGCATCGATATTGATTATCATAATTTCGATATTGGTGGATACCGCAAATTGCCGCACGTCCGACAGCTTCTTGCTGTCATACACAAAATACCGATACGGCACATTGTCGTACTGCGTTTTAAAATGCTCCTCCGTGACCGAAAGGCTTTTGCAGACCCCTTCCCGGATGGCCACGGAAGGTACGACGATCACAAATTTTGTGAAGCCGTAACGCTTGTGGAGTTCAAAAATAGTATTTGTATACACATAGGTCTTGCCTGTTCCCGTTTCCATTTCTACGCAGAAACGGCGGGGATCATCGTTGCTCTGGGGCAGGTGATTGCGCTTTTGTACTTCGTGCATATTGGCAAGAAGCCGCTCATTATCAATCAGCAGCCGGTTGCCCACGCCGTATTCATCGATCAGCAATTGTTGATCCATCCCGGCGTCTATTTGAAAGGTGGATTGCTGTCGCTCCTGTCCCAAGAACAGGTCGACTACCGCATCCACCGCCATCTGCTGGTATTGCTGATGCTTAAATTTTAGCTTCATTGTGAATACCTCCTGCTAAAATCCTCTAGTACAAGAGATTTAAGTTTACACTCCGTGCAGCCGTAATCACTGTGTGCTCCTAAAGTATACAGTTTGACGATATGCAGATGTAAGCATTCTTCAACGCTGCACTTCTGCTTGAGTTTTTCAAATTCTTCTTCTTGCATTTTTTCCATTGTACTTTTGCCTCCCTCACACCAGTTTAATTTCAATGCCCCGGTCTTGCAGGATATAATGGGCGTTGGCCATGGCTGTGTCATCGGTAAATCCCATCTCCGCTAGGATGATCTTCGCAGGCGCAAGCTCCGCCATCTCTTCTACAAATTCCGCTGTGATATCCGGCTCCAAACAGAATAATAGCAAATCATCGTCTACCGAATAGACCGTTTTCCCCATGACTTCTTTTTCTATCACTTCGCACGTCAGCGGTACTCCTAATTTTAACATCAACTCATATACCACGTCCAGCGCCGGACGGTCGTCCTTTACCCCATCGATCACGTTCCGGATTTTTTCAAAGTATAGCTGCCCGTTCCCCACCCCTACTGGGATTCCGTCCCACAATTTCAGGTTGGACGAATCCAGCTTGAATACCTTGAATCCTACGTCCGGCAGCGGCTTTTCTTCCTCCCCCAACTTGATTTGTTGGTTCGCCTCTTCCACTTCACTCAATATTTTTCTCCCCGCGCGTCGGATGCGCTCCTTCCCAATCTCGCAGATGTTCTTGTACCCCGCTTTGTATGCCTCCGACTTTTCGCTGCATACTTCCGGAAGCTGCACCAGAATAAACTGACGGTTTCCGCCGTCCTCCGCGTTGAGCTGCATCACCGCATGGGCTGTGGTAGCCGAACCGCTGAAAAAGTCTAGGATGATGTCGTTGTCGGAAACATTCCCAATTTTCAAGAGCCGATATATAAGCCCGATAGGTTTAGGCCCGTCAAAATACCCTTTACCATCAAATAACTTTTTTAGTTCCTGTCTCCCTTGCTGGCTATGCCCAACTTCCTTGTAATACAGTATGGATGTAGGAACCATCCCCTCCTGTATTTCAGAAAAAAATCGTTTCAGACGAGGCACATTGTCACCTTTTTCTCCGAACCAAATACGATTATCCGCAACTAATTCGGCAAATCTTTTTTTTGATACACGCCAACAAGCTCCATGTGGCGGTCTAACCTTACGCCCACTCGGAGTAATAATCTCATAATCAGTGTTAGCATTATATGTTTTAACTGATAAATCACCAGATGTCCAATTCCCGCGGGGATCATTGTCGGGATTTTTATATCTACTTTCCGCTTCTTTACTCCTATCGAGTTTCCCTATTTTAAATGTCCCTATTGACTTTGCGTACATAAGCACATAGTCATGACTTGCAGAAACAAACTTTGCATCGTTCTTAGGCGAAAAAGCACGTTCCCAAATAAACTGAGAGATAAAGTTTTCCTCTCCAAAAACCTCGTCGCATACTTTTCTTAGATTTGTAACCTCATTATCATCAATGGATATAAAAATGACCCCGTCATCCCGCAGCAAATTCGCCGCCAAGCGCAGGCGTGGATACATCATGTTCAGCCACGCCGTATGAAACCGCCCCATGGTCTCCGGATTGGATTTCGTCGCCTGCGACGTCACTTCCAGATACTTCGCTAACGGATCCTTAAAATCATCCTCATACACGAAATCATTCCCCGTGTTGTACGGCGGATCGATGTATATCATTTTCACCTGCCGGAAATACGCCGTTTGCAGCAGCTTCAAGACTTCCAGATTGTCCCCTTCTATGTACAGGTTCTGCGTCCTTTCGAAATCCACGCTTTCCTCCCGGCACGGTCTCAGGCATCCCGCTGAACGGCGCTGCGCCAACTTCAACGCTTCCCCTTTGCCTTTCCACTCAAACTTGTATTTCTCAAAGTCGTTGTCGATATACTCCCCGCACATCGTCAGCAGTTTATCGATATCCAACCGTCCCTCCGCGAAGCACTCCGGAAATACTTTTTTCAGCCTCTCCCTGGCCTCCGCCTCTATATTCATCGACAGTCCATCCATTTTTTCCATCTTATTCGCCCTTTCCTTTCACTGTTAAAATAAATTGCCGGTGGATTGTCGCCTTACATTCCGATTTGCGGATAAACGCCTCCACCTCGGCCCTAAACTCCTGTTCCAGTTTCATCTTGTCATAATGCAGGGATTTTTCCATGTCCCTCGCCCGTTTCATCAGCAGCGCAGACTCCCGCTGCGCTTTCAAACTATCATGACGCGATAAGTCTTGATTGGTTTTGCTTTGGGCTGCTCTCAGCTCTGAACGGACGGCTTTCAGACGACGTTCCAAATCCGCTTTCTTGCGGTTATTCTCTTCCCGCATGCGGGATATTTCCTCATTTTGTGCCGACGTGCGGTTTTCAAGCTGCCTTTGGATAAAATCCTCACAAGCAATCAAATCGTCAAGCTCGTCATGCTTTGGGCTGCCTATGGAGCATCGAAGCCATGCCGAAGACTTTTTCCCTTGTTCCTCATATTCCAAAACAGGCAACGACATGATCCTCCGGCATTCATCCTCCGGCAAAACTTGTCCGTCATGGGTTTTGCCTACAAAGGTTGTGTACGTCGTACCGCACACATCCACGGTATAAAAACCAATTTTGCAAGGCGGTATCTGTCCGTCAACTATCAAGGCCCCATTGTCCGCGCATTCACATTCTTTTATGACGCCGCGCCCAATGATACTGGAAAATGTCACGCGTCCGGAAGCCGGTTTGAAATCTTTTCCCGCGCCATATCTTTTTAAGCCTGTGTATGGCCTATTTTGCTTACCGGTCCAGTAATAGAATAAATGAGGCGGTTTTAAGCCGTCGGGAAAGGTGGCCGTCCGCCCCTCTTCGTCTATAATGTAGCCGCGTTCCGCCAAAAACGGCGCCGTGATTTCCCAGAGGTCATGATTCATCTGCTGTATTTTTTCGTTGATGTATTTGGGCGTAACCGACACGGCTTTTGCCACTGCTCTGTTAAATGAAGTAAACAGAACATTTTCAGCAGCGTCTACCAATGCCTCGTTGCTGTCCCGGTGCTGCTCCAATACCTGCTCAAATTCCCGCTGTATATCGTCCTTATGCCGCGCCTTGGTCCGAATGACCTCCGCAACGTCCGCGCCAAAATTGCCGAAAATACGGTCTGACATTCCGATAATCCCTTGATACTGCTCAAGACGCTTTCGGACTATTTCTAACGTGCGGATGTCGCCATAGTTATCCTTAGCGAGAAAGGACAACACAATCACATCGTTTTGCTGTCCCTGCCGGTGGCAACGACTGATACGCTGTTCCATTTCAAGGGCATTATATGGCGTATCATAGTTTACTACCAACGAGCAAAATTCAAGATTGAAGCCTTCGGCAGCTATATCTGTTGTCACAAGTATCTGCGCCTCGGTTTGGAATTTATCGATGATCGCATACTCCCGCGTATTATTGCCGCTGTATGTCAGTACGCTAAATCCGCTGGCAGTGAGGTATTCCGCAATATATTTCTGCGTATCGCGGCTCTCGGTAAATATCAATGCCTTTTTATTCCCACCCAGCTTTTGTATTTCAGGAAACGCCGCCTTGAGCGCCCGGACGAGTTCGAAGGCTTTGGTGTCCTTTGTGATGCTTCGCGCAAGTTTCAGCATTCCCATAATTTCATCTTGTTCTTCACCCGGCTCCAACCGGTTTTCCACGCCGGATAAAAACTGAATAAGCGCAGCGGTAGAGGAAGAAAGGCTGCGGTACATGCGCAGTGACAAGCGATACTCGTCCATATCCGGGAATGCAGACTTACTTTCACGTGTAAGGTATCGTTCCACCAAACCATACAACGTACTTTCTTTGGCCGACATTTCGTATTCAATGGTAATCGGTATGCGATGCGGTATTTTTGTGTAATGCTCCACCTGTGCCCGTGTTGTGCGAAAACAAAACCTGCTTACCCAGTCGGATAGCTCGTGGTAATTTTCCGGCTTGCGATAATAACGGTTGTAAAAATCGTCCGGATCAGGGAGAATTGTTTCATCGATAAAATGTATTAACCCATACAAGTCCATGATGGAGTTTTGCATGGGCGTAGCGGTCAACAGAATTTTAAACGCTCTGGACGTAACGCTTTTTAATATGGCTGCTCTTTCCATTTTATAATTCCTCAAATGGTGGGCTTCATCGAAAACTACCACATCAAAAGCAGTAAGGCTGTCCACATTTGCGACGGCATCGTCATAGGTCATTAAATGAAGTTCATCCAGCGGAACAGTGAATTTATCTTCAATCAGCCGCCGCCATTGCATAAATAACGGAGTAGTGACGATGATTGCTACTTTCGCACCTTCATACCATTTTTGAACAGCCACCAGCATTGCTTCGTATGATTTACCAAGCGCCCCTTCGTCGCAAAGAACAACGCCGCGCAGGTATGGGGAACGAAGTGCAAATTGCGCTGCCGCCATTTGATAGGGAAAAATCTCAATATCGGATGAAGCGTAAACAGCCAGCAATTTACCGCTGTTCTCAAGCTCCAGTGCTTTTACAAATGAATGGAAAGGCGTCTGCATGGTATCACCGCCTTTTGTTTTTGATAACGGCAATCGCCACCGGTGCCATCCTGTTGGGTGTGGATTTATTATTTTTCCAACGGTCGACCGTTGAAAAAGCAACATGTATCGCCTTTACGAACGCTTCTTACAACAATACAAGCTGTGATTGTATTATTTTTATCAATTCAGAATCATCCATACAGGCACACCCTCCAAAATTTCTATATTCAGTATATCAAAAGCTATATTCTTTATCAAACAATTTCGACAAACGACTAGACAGATCTTCTCGCGCCCTATTTTTTACTTTTCAAAAAATGTTGACTTATTAATACATATATAAAATTCAAAGCTATTGACTTATTTGTAACAACTGTGAACGTTAGGGATACATACCCGGCCTAAATGGTAGGCGGGGCCCCGATGTCAAAGCTCTGGAACTCTACCGCAGATGAAGATAAAGGTGTTGCGGCCCTTTTCCCGGTTTGCCGTGATACGGTTCACTGATGTGACGGGCAATGTTGATATCGCATGGGTTGCTCTATCTCAAGTGGGCAATGTGGGCGGCGAGACATACTGGCGATGGTATGGATTCCACTCGCAAGTGGAGTGGTGCGCCTGTTTTGTTTCCTGGTGCGCTGATCAATGCGGCTATCTCGACGCTGGGGTCGTCCCTAAATTTGCAAGCTGTACACAGGGTGTAAACTGGTTCAAGGAGAGTGGGCTTTGGCGGGAAAATATCTATGAGCCGCGGCCTGGCGATATCATCTTCTTTGACTGGAATGGGGCGACAGGACAGAACGGTCTTGCCGACCACGTGGGGATTGTGGAGAAAGTAGAAAATGGAATGGTCTACACCATTGAGGGAAACGCTGGGAACGCCTGTCGGCAGAAGAGTTATCAACTTGGCGATATCGAGATTCTTGGCTATGGGGTGCCATGCTATTGAAAGAAGCCGCCTGTATAACAGGCGGCTTCTTTCAATCCATTAGAAGGGCGCTTAACTTATCCAGCTCCTGCTTCTCAAGGAGGCAGTAATAATAGCTCAGACGTCCAATCGCCGGAAGTGTAGCTTCCCGAAGCATTTGGATATTCCTTTTATATCCTGTGAATGTTTGCGTATTAATGCCTGAATCAGTTGCTATACCACTTTCCAAGGCGCTCATTTCCCTATTCAATTCCGATAAATATGGGTGCTTCTTAATAATGTCGTCTAAATGAAAAAGACCCAATCGATCAATCGGAATATCTTTCATAAAAAAGAGTTCTCCTAATTCTATCGATCAACATAAACCTGTACCTCATAATTCCAATGCAAAATGCCGGATACAACTATGAGTTGTACTGTAAATGTTGGCTCAACACCATATTTTGTTCGGGCTATACGCATTATCTCGCTTAATACTTGTTCCCTATTTTCTTCGCTACAATCAGCGCATAGGTATTTTCCTTTTGGCAATACCTTTAATCCATCTACCTCTGCATAGCGAATACAGACAGCAAAAAGCCTCGATACTCCATTTTCGGTATAGATACCAGCTAAATCCTCAAAAGAAAATTGTTCTTTTAAGGCAGGAGTAACTTTATCGTAAAAATGGCTGAGATAATTCCATAGATTATCAAGCGTAGGTACTTCTAAGGTATCGGAAAGCAAAATAACACGCTCTGGAAGATCCTTGATAAAGGTACCATTAGAATTTTTGCGCATCTGCAATTTCTTTTCGTAGTCCGCTTTTGCTAACTGGATTTTTGACTTACTGTATTGGAGCGCAGCAATCTTCTCATCGGCTTTCCTTTCCGCCTGTGCTAAAAAATCAACAATTTTTTCAAGGTCGTCATATTCTAAAACCTTTTTGATCTCCTGTAAAGACAAGTCCATAAGCTGCAAAGCCCGTACAGTATTTAGCCGCACAATATCTTGCTCGGTATAATAACGGTAATTGGTCCATTCGTCTTTTTTGCTCGGCTTCACTAATCCGATACGGTCGTAATGCCGCAGCGTTTCGCTCGTTGTATGGACAACCTTGGCAGCTTCTCCCACTGAAAAATATTTCTTCATTTTATTTTCTCCTATCCTATTGACCTTTGTGTTACACAAAGGTTTATCATTCATTTTAGCATCGGATATTGCGAAAAGCAATGGATAATCAATGCTGTTTAGGAGGAATGGCTGCATGATCGAACTCAAACAAGTGACAAAGCAGTACGGGC
>CAJFOZ010000004.1 GCA_904397895.1 uncultured Clostridia bacterium | reverse complement strand
GGCCGTCCCATAGGGTAACGAGGCGGCATTCCAGTGGTATTCATCCAACCATCCCTTTCCGATTTACAAAGCACTTTTTATTTGGTGTTACAATGCAAAAATCACTGTATGGATTCTCATGTCTTTTTAAAAGGGTATCCCATTTGAATCCCCCTTGTCAAGACGGCCCATCCATTCCCTCAAAAGAATTCATGAAAATTTTACGTACCATCATAAATCTTACATCTTCCATGCATCATTTTCCGCTTTTTTCACATGCTGGTAGAAGGGCCGTCTATTCGTTAGCCGGCCAAGGAATAGACCCGTCGCGTTTTTTCGACAAAAGCGTAAATAAATTTTAAACTTTTTGTCTATTTGCTGATTTTTCTATTTAAATATGTTATAATACAACAAAAGATGTTAGTTTTTCTGTGCTTTGTGCGAATATCACAAAGCCAAGCGCTGCAAATAAAATCCCCTTTGTATAATCCACCTTTTCCGTGGCCTTTCCGGGAAGTGGCTTTACCTAATTGCCGGATTTTTGGGCAAGGATCACAGCAGCGTATTTTTCGTGATAGACCCCCATTTTATCGGGATAAGGCAGGTATCTGAATGTTTGAACAAGTTATCAATGTCGACCGTATGGAGCAGGCAGTGGCCCTTTTTGGCAACTTCGATGAAAACATCCGCTCCATTGAGAAGGAGTATGGAGTCTCCATCATCAACCGCGGTTCCGACCTAAAGATCACCGGGGATCCTGAACCGGTAGGCAAAGCGGTGCGGGCCATCACCACCCTGCTTTCCATGATCAACAAAGGCGAGGTGCTGACCGAGCAAAATATCCGGTATGTGCTGTCCTCAGTGGTGGAAGGCAGTGAGCAGAAGGTGGCAAGCTTAGCCAGCGACTGCATCTGCATCACCTCCAAAGGCCGTCCCATCCGGCCCAAGACGTTGGGCCAAAAGAAGTATGTGGAGGCCATTGAAGATAATACCATCGTCTTAGGCGTCGGCCCTGCCGGTACCGGCAAGACCTATCTGGCGGTGGCCATGGCGGTCAACGCCTTCCGAGCCCAGGAGGTCAACCGCATCATCCTGACCCGTCCTGCGGTGGAGGCAGGCGAAAAACTGGGGTTCCTCCCCGGGGATCTTCAAAGCAAAGTCGATCCCTATCTGCGCCCCTTGTACGACGCATTGTTCGACATGCTGGGCAGCGAAAGTTACCATAAATATGTAGAACGCGGCAACATCGAAGTGGCACCGCTGGCTTATATGCGCGGCCGCACGTTGGATGACAGTTTTATCATCCTGGACGAGGCGCAGAACACTACCCCCGAACAGATGAAAATGTTCCTCACCCGGCTAGGGTTTCACTCTAAAATCGTTGTCACCGGCGACATCACCCAGATCGATTTGGATGGGCGGCGTTCCGGCCTTGTAGAAGCTATGAAGGTGCTCAAAAACATCGACGACATCGCGATATGTACCTTTAATGCCAAGGATGTAGTCCGGCATAAGCTGGTTCAGGACATCATCAAAGCCTATGAAAAACATGAGGAGGGGAGACGCTCGAAGTAGCGGACGGTTATGGACAAGATTAAAGTATTGATTGACAACAAGCAAAAAGAAGTCAAAATTCCCACAGGGTTGCGCCTTCTCATCCGGCGCACCTGTAATGCAGTGCTCAAAATGGAAAATTTCCAAGGCCCTGCCGAGATCAGCGTCAGTTTTGTGGACGACAAACAGATCCGGGAACTCAACGCCAAATTCCGCAATAAGGACATTGAAACCGATGTACTATCCTTCCCGCTGGGAGAAAACGGTCAGTATGAGACAAACCCTGAAACGGGTGCACAAATGCTGGGCGATGTCATCATCTCCATGGAGCGGGCGGTGTTCCAAGCCGAGCGGTACGGACACACCATCCAGCGTGAAGTGGCCTTCCTAACGGCCCATTCGGTGCTGCACCTTTTGGGGTACGACCATGAAAACGGCGGCATTGAAGCCGTCAAAATGCGGGAAAAGGAAGAACAAGTCCTCATTATGCTGGGCCTTCCCCGCAACGGCAGTTACGTGTTTACCGACGATAACCACTAAGCCGTCATGAAAAGGCTGCTCAGAAGCTTCGGTTATGCTTTTCGCGGCATCGGCTTTTGCATCGTCCACGAGCGCAATATGCGCATCCATTTGACGGCGGTGTGTTACGTGTTGGCTTTTTCCTCGTTCTTTCCCTTGAGCCGAGGGGAATACGCCGTGCTGTTCCTGTGTTTTGGATTGGTGCCGGCCTTGGAAGCGGTCAACACTGCTGTGGAAAATGCCGTGGATCTGGAATCCCCGGCCCATCATCCCCTGGCCCGCGTTGCCAAAGACGCGGCGGCAGGGGCTGTACTATTGGCCGCATTGACGGCGGTGGGAGTGGCCGTTTTCCTATTTGCACGTCCGGAAGGATTCCAGAACCTTTTGGCGTTTTTTACGGCTTTCCCCTGGGCAGTGATCCCTTTGGCAGCGACCACCGCCCTTTTCGTTCTGTTCATCTTCCGCGGCCCTGTGGGGATGTTCCGCTTTTTATTCTTCTCCAAAAAGGGCCGTTCTTCCACCCTGTCCTCCAGGCGGGATGGCTTGGATTAACAATAAGGAGTACCTATGACACAACGTAACAAACCATCTTCTCGTTCGGCTTTTATCGCCATTGTGGGCAAGCCCAATGTGGGCAAATCCTCCCTGATGAACGCTATGCTGGGGCAAAAGGTGGCCATTGTATCCCCCAAGCCCCAGACCACCCGTACCCGTATTATGGGTGTTCTCACCAAGGGGGAAACCCAGCTGGTGTTTATCGATACCCCCGGCATGCATAAGCCCCGCACCCGTCTGGGGGACTATATGGTCCGCTCGGTGAGCGAGGCGGTGTCGGGCGTGGACGCCTGCATGCTGGTGGTGGAACCGGAAGGGGAACTGACTGAATCGGAGCATTCCCTTATCCAGTCGTTCCAAAAGAGTGAATTACCGGTTGTTTTAGCCATCAATAAAATCGACCTTTTGGAAGATCGTTCGGCCATTCTGGGCCGTATCGCGGAATTAAACGGGCTGTATCCCTTCGCTTCAGTGGTGCCGGTGTCGGCCGTCAAGGGGGACGGCATCTCCATCTTAATCGACGAGCTATCGGCCTTCGCCCAGGAAGGCCCCCACTTCTTTGACGACGACGCCCTCACCGACATGCCGGAGAAGGCTTTGGCCGGTGAGATCATCCGGGAGAAACTGCTTAGGCTCCTAAACCACGAGATCCCCCACGGCATCGCCGTATCGGTAGAGCGCATGCGGGAGCGGGAGGAGGGCGGCATCACCGACATCGACGCCGTCATCTACTGCGAACGGGAGAGCCACAAAGGCATCGTCATCGGCAAGAAGGGCGCCATGCTCAAGAAGGTGGCCACCCTGGCCCGCAAGGATATGGAAAATTTCTTCGGCTGCAAGATAAACCTTCAATGCTGGGTCAAGGTCAAGGAGGATTGGCGTAACCGGGAAGGGCTATTGCGCTCTTTCGGATACGACTCCGACCAATGAGAAATTTCTCTTTGCCATATATATTTCTGTCAAGCAGTAAGATTTTCCAGGCGGGCTGTATTTTTTCCCTATAATATCCCCTTCCGGCTGGGTTACAATGATAGTGAACCAAGCTTGCCGGGAGGAATGCCAAATGGATCAAGACCAACTGTGGAAAACTTTTGAAAAATCCGGCCGCGTCCAGGATTACCTCAATTATCGTCAGGGATCCTACCAGGCCGTCGCCCAGGAGGGTCCTAAAAATGTTACTGAGCACAAACGGCCTGATCATCCGCCAACAGAACATCGGTGAGGCCGACCGTGTCGTCTCTATCTTGACCCAGGACCGCGGCGTCATCCGCGCCTTTGCCAACGGTGCAAGACGGGTTAAAAATAAAAACATGGCGGCCACATCGCTTTTTTCCTACTCCCGCCTGGTCCTTTATCATGGGCGGGATAAATACATCATCAATGAAGCCGAACCCATCCAGGTGTTTTTCGACCTCCGCCGCGATGTGGAACGCCTGGCGCTGGGTCAGTATTTTTGCGAATTGTGCCTCTGTCTTGCCCCCCAAGAGGAGGAAGCGGAGGCCTTTTTGCGTCTGACCCTCAACTGTCTTTATCTGTTGTGCGCGGCCAAACGTCCTCTTCCCCAGATCAAGGCGGTGTATGAACTGCGCATGCTGGGCATGGCCGGGTACATGCCCGATTTAGTAGCCTGCTCTGGATGCGGCGCTTACGAAAGTGAGAGGATGTTTTTATCCCTGTTGGACGGAACCCTCCACTGTGAACACTGTCAGAAAAGGAACCCCGTATCCCCTGCCCTGGCGCTCAATAAAAGCGTACTGGCCGCTATGCGGCATATTTTATACGCCGATCTGAAGAAGGTCTTCTCCTTCACCCTGCCGGATGATGCTATGAAATCCCTGGGCCGTTCGGTGGAACGTTTTTTGCTCAGCCAGTTGGATCGATCCTTTCAAACCCTTTCCTTTTATCATACCGTGGCGATGGATCTGTAAAAAGGACCCGTCCACCTTTTCCCGTTTTATCACGACCCGCCGCTCGAAGCGGCAGAATGGACGAATTGTTATGAACAATGAAATGAAGTATTCATCATCCCTGAACCGGCACCACAAGGCGCTGGAATTGGATAAAGTATTACATATGCTCAGCAAGGAGGCGCCATGCGAGGACTGCGCCATGCTTGCTGAGGCCCTCACTCCCTCCACCGATTTAGGGGAAGCCCGTCTCCTTTTGCAGGAAACCTCCGACGCCCACATGCTCATCGGCCGGTTCGGCAGCCCCTCCTTTGGCGGGATGAAAAATGTCAACGGTTCCCTGGCCCGTGCCGAGGCGGGCGGTGCTTTGAGCATGCGGGAGCTTCTGGACATCGCTGAGGATCTGCGGGTCATCCGCAGCCTCACGGAATGGCGGGAACGGTGCGCCGGCATTGAAACCTGTCTTGACGACCGGTTCAACGCCCTCTTTCCCAACAAATATTTGGAGAGCCGCATCACCTCCTGCATTTTGTCGGCCGACGAGATGGCCGACAACGCCTCCCCAACCCTCCACGACATCCGCCGCAAGATCCGGGCCGCTTCCTCCAAGGTGAGGGAACAGCTGGACAAAATGATCCGCTCCCCCGCCTACCAGCGGTATTTGCAGGATCCCATCGTCACCATCCGCGGCGACCGGTTTGTCGTGCCGGTCAAGGCGGAACATCGTGGAGAAGTCCCCGGATTGGTCCACGACACCTCCTCCTCCGGGGCCACGGTGTTTGTGGAACCCATCGGCGTGGTGGAGGCAAACAACCAAGTGCGCATGCTCAAATCCCAGGAGGACGCCGAGATCGAACGCATCCTTTTTGAATTGTCCGGAGAGGCCGGTTCCTTTGGCCAGAGCATCCGTCGCAGCTACGCCATCGCCATGGATCTGGGACTTATATTTGCCAAGGCTCGGTTGGGATACAAAATGAAGGCCGGCATCCCGCTTTTGTCCGACGACGGCGTCATCGATTTAAAACGTGCCCGGCATCCCCTCATCCCCGCTGAACACGTGGTTCCCATCGACGTACATTTGGGGAATGGGTTCGACACCTTGGTCATCACCGGTCCCAACACCGGCGGTAAGACCGTCACCCTTAAAACATTGGGGCTCCTCACCCTCATGGCCATGTGCGGCCTCATGCTGCCGGTGGCCGACGGCAGTAAGGTCTCGGTTTTCCAGCACGTATTGGCCGACATCGGCGATGAACAGAGCATCGAGCAATCCCTCTCCACCTTCTCGGCCCACATGACCAACATCATCCGCATTGTGGACGAGGCCGACCATCATTCCCTGGTGCTGCTGGATGAATTGGGCGCCGGTACCGATCCCATCGAAGGTGCGGCGTTGGCCATGTCCATCCTGGAGCATCTCAGGGAAAAGGGCGCCCACATCGCCGCCACCACCCACTACGCTGAGCTCAAGGAATACGCCTTGCAGACAAACGGGGTGGAAAACGGCAGCTGTGAGTTCGACGTCAAAACCCTGCGTCCGACCTATCGGCTTCTCATCGGGGTACCGGGACGTTCCAACGCCTTTGCCATCTCGGAACGCCTAGGCATGCCCGAGAGCATTGTGAGCCGGGCACGGACTATGGTGTCGGGCGAGAGTACTCGGTTTGAAGACGTGGTACAGAAACTGGAACAGAGCCGTCAGGCCATGGAGGAACGGCAGAAAGAAGCCGAAGCCCTGCGCATCGCCGCCGAACGGGCCGCCAAAGAGGCAAACGAACGTCTGGAACGGGTGCAGCGGGACCGGGACCGGGAGATCGAACGGGCCCGTCAAAAGGCTCGTACCATCGTGGACCAGGCACGGCGGCAGTCGGAACTTCTTTTGGGCGAATTGGAGGAGATCCGCCGGCAAAAGGATGGCGAGGATTTTAGTCAGAAACTCAAACAGGCCAAATCCAGCGTAGGCGGTAAGCTGCGGGCTATGGAAGAGGCGGCCGATCCCGTCCAGCGCCGCAAAAACGAGCCTTATGAATTGCCCCGCGCCTTAAAGATCGGGGATACCGTTATCATCGCCGACCTGGGCACCAAGGGACAGGTCATCAGCCTGCCCGATTCCAAGGGCAATGTGGGCGTCCAGGCCGGCATGATGAAAACCCGGGTGCCTCTCAAAAATCTGCGGTTGGACAATAGCCCCAAGAAACCAAACCGTTCCAATACCCGCCGGGTGTCTAGGGCGCCCAGCCGTGCGGAGGCCAAGGTCACTACCGAGATCGACCTGCGGGGTATGGCGTCGGACGAGGCCATTCTGGAGCTGGATCGGTTCATCGACGAGGCGGTGCTCACCGGCATCGATCAGTTAACCATCGTCCACGGCAAGGGCACCGGCGTATTGCGCGCGGCGGTTCAAAAATATCTCAAGGGCCACCCCTCCATCAAGACCTTCCGCCTAGGCGTCTATGGCGAGGGGGAAGACGGCGTCACCATCGCCGAGTTAAAATAAAATATAGCTGAAACCGGTCGGAGATGATCCGGCCGGCTTTTCTTTTCCCGTTGTGTGTATTGACCCGCGCGATTGCGCATCCTAATGGATAGGGACAAAATCGGTGGAAATGGTTGGAGGATGGGGAAAAAAGGTGTATAATGCAAATAGGTGATTTTTTTAGGAATAAATTCTTATCGCGCCTGATCTTGCAATGATTGACAGAAAGGATGGGGCTGTATGGAAGCGCTCCAGTGTATT
>CAJFOZ010000003.1 GCA_904397895.1 uncultured Clostridia bacterium | reverse complement strand
GGGCAAGCAGGCTATGCTCTCCCGGGGCAGTGCCCTCTTCCACGACGCCCTGGGGTTGTGGCGGACGCTTATCTCTTAGGGGCACGGTATCTTTCCCCTATGGGCAAGCAGGCTATGCTCTCCCGAGGCAGTGCCCTCTTCCACGACGCGAGGAATCTTTTGTGATGATTTTTTTGTCAGGCTCGCGCACCTTTTAATTGGTATAATTTCTGCTGGATGATAGGTTATAGGTGGTAAAGATACGTCTCTACATTTCCCTATACCTTGTTCTTTAGCAACACGATATCTAAGGCAAAGGGGGTTAATATCCAGTCCCCCTCGCGGGCCGCTGCTCTTCTACGCCGCTCCAAATTCAGAGCGCGATGTGGGTGCGGGCACCGCCCGCCGCCCTGGGGTTGTGGCGGACGCTTATTTCTTAGGGGACACGGTATCTGAAGGCAAGTGGGACATCCTTCACCCTCCTCGCGGGACGCTATCATTCCCGTTTTGCTTTAAGCCCGGGGCGCGACATGGATGCAGGCACTGCCTGCCGCGATGTGGATGCGGGCACTGCCCGCCGCTTGCCCGCTAAATGTTGGCGGAATTGGGTTGCAATTGGAATAAAAATGTGGTAGTATAATAGGTATGGTATAGTGTACGACGATGAAAGAGTGGGGCGACCCGCTCTTTCGTTTGTATAGAGTAATTTTTCGGAGGTTATGTATGGCCAAAATGAGTACAGTGGAGCGGGTCTGGCAGCTGGCCGATCCTGTGGCGCAATCGCTGGATCTGATTCTTTGGGACGTCCGATTCGTCAAAGAAGGGGCGTCCTGGTTTTTGCGCATTTATATTGACAGCGATACCGGCGTATCGCTGGACGATTGTGAAGCCATGTCCCGGGCGCTGGATCCTGTGCTGGACGAGGCCGATCCTATTTCCCAGTCCTATTACTTAGAGGTGTCCTCCCCTGGGATCGAACGGGCTTTGACCCGTGCTTTTCATTTTGAGTCCTGCTTAGGGGAGCAGATCCTCATCCGCCTGATCCGTCCCCAGGACGGCCGCCGGGAGTACCAAGGGGTCCTTACCGGATACCAAGACGGCCTCATCACCCTGGATGACAACGGCACATCCCGTACATTTGATCAAAAAGACACCGCCCTTTGCCGGCTAGTTGATACTTTTTTTGGAGGTTAACAATCGATGAATCGCGAATTTTTTGAAGCGCTGCGCCAGTTGGAGCAAGAGAAGAAAATCCCCGCCGAGTATTTGCTCGACAAGATTTCGGAAGCCATTATCACATCAGTGAGACGCAGCTACGGTGGCAAGGACAATGTGGAAGTCCGTGTGGACGCCAGCAAGGACATCTTTGAGGTTTATCTGAAGAAGGAGGTTGTGGAAGAGGTAGAAGATCCCGATACCCAGATCCTTCTGGAGGATGCCCGCCGTTACGAATCCATGTCCCGGCTGGGCGACGTACTCCGTATCCCGCTGGAGACAAAGAAGTTCGGCCGCATCGCCGCCACCACTGCCAAACACGTCATCCGTCAGGGCATCCGGGAGGCGGAACACGGCCAGGTGCTCCAGGAATTCCAGAGCCGTCAACAGGAATTGGTCAGTGCCGTGGTGCAGCAGATTAACCCCCATTCCGGCAACGTCACCGTCACCATCGGCCGGTCGGAGGCCATCCTCTTTAAGGCCGAGCAGACCCCGGGGGAAACCTATCACGAAGGGGACCATATTAAGGTATATATTGTAGATGTCAAGGCAAGTGAAAAGGGCCCCAGGGTAACCATCTCCCGCACCCATCCGGGCCTTGTCAAACGCCTTTTTGAAATCGAGGTGCCGGAGATCTACGACGGAACGGTGGAAATCAAAGCCGTTTCCCGCGAAGCCGGTTCACGCACTAAATTGGCGGTGTTCAGCAGGGATCCCAACGTGGACCCCATCGGCGCCTGCATCGGCAACAAGGGTGTGCGCGTGGGCAAGATTGTGGAGGAACTGGGCGGTGAGAAAATCGATATCGTCAAATACTCCGACGATCCTGCCGCCTTTATTGCTGAAGCCCTCTCCCCTGCCACCGTCCTGAAGGTAGAGATGGATCCGGAAAATCCCAAGGGGTGCCGTGTGACGGTGCCGGACAATCAATTGTCCCTGGCCATCGGCAACAAGGGCCAGAATGTCCGCTTAGCCGCCAAGCTAACCGGTTGGAAAATCGATATCCGCCCAGAATCGGGTTTCTATGGTGAGGAACCCGAGCCTGAGAAAGAAGAAGCTGTTCCCCAAGAAGAGACCGACACAGAAGCCGTTGATGCAGTTGCCGATCAAGAACCCTCCCAGGCTGAGGCAGTACAGGATTAACATAATAAAAGACGGCAGGCGGTTTTATCCCCGGCCGGTTTACTCATAAATGCCCGAATAAAATGCTTTGATTTGACATGATAAGGTGATGCGTAGATGCAAAAAAAGGTTCCCATGAGAATGTGCACAGGATGCGGTGAAATGAAACCAAAGCGAGAGCTTGTCCGGGTGGTCAAAAGCCCCCAGGGGGAAATCTCGCTGGATCTAACCGGCCGGAAGCCGGGCCGGGGGGCATATGTCTGTCCCGACGCCGGATGCCTTAAGGCCGCCCGCAAAAAAAGAAGTTTCGAGCGCACTTTTTCCTGCCAAATCCCGGACGAGGTCTACGACCGAATGGAGGAGGAAATTGCCGCCCATGAATGACCGCCTGCTCTCACTTTTGGGAATCGCCCGCCGGGCGGGTAAACTGACCATGGGGTTTGACCCCGTGGCGGAGGACGTGGCGAAGCATAAGGCAAAACTTGTGCTTACAGCGTCGGACCTTTCAGAGCGCACGTTAAAGGGCGTAAGAGAGGTATGTGCGCAGCACAACGTCCTATGTATCCCCCTTGGCCGAACCATGGAGGAAATCCACAAGGCCATCGGGAAACGCTCTGGCGTACTGGCAACAGCCGACCACGGCTTTGCCCAATCGATCAAGGAGCTTTGCCGCTTCAACAATGAGGAGGAATCGCAATTATGATGATAAAATACCGGGTGCATGAAGTAGCAAAAGACCTGGATATCCCCAGCAAACAAGTGATCGACCTGCTTGGTAAATACTTCGAGACTCCCAAGAAACATATGACCGCTTTGACCGAAGAGGAATTAAATGTGGTGTTTGAGACCTTCACTCAAAAAAACCAGGTGGAAAATTTCGACGCCTATTTTGCCGATACCGAGAAACCAGCCGCCCCTGCAAAAAAAGAAGCTTCGTCTGCCCCCCAATCCCAAGGGAAGCCTGCTCCCCAGGCCCAAGGCAAACAGCAGGGCCAAACGCAAAACGGCACAAAATCTCAGCAGCAAGGCGGACGTCCCGCCTCCAAAGCTGGCGATCGGGACAACCGTCGTCCCCAGCAGCAAAATCGTCCGTCCCAGAATCAGGCAAAGCCTGCCGCCCAGAATCAGGCCCAGAACAATCAAAACAAACAGCAGGGCCAGAATCAAAACCCCGCTGCCAAACCTCAGCAGCCCTCCCGCGGCACAGTGGTCCGCCGTACTGTGGATACCAGCCGTGCCACCGTGCAGCTGGATAAATACAATGAGAAATTCGAGCAGATGGCCCCCGATACCGGCCGGCGGGATACCTTTGTCCGCAAGCAGAAGCTGACCCAGAAATCGGCCCAATACCGCAACAAGAATCGCCGTGCCCGTCGCGAAACCGAGGCCGAACGTCTACGCCGCATCGAACAGGAGCGTCAGAAAAAGGGATTGACCATCACCGTAGGCGACGAGATCACGGTTGGTGAACTGGCCCTGCGCCTCAAAGCCACTTCTGCTGAAGTCATCAAGAAATTGATGCAGCTGGGCGTTATGGCCAGCATCAATGAAGTCGTGGACTTCGATACCGCTGAATTGGTGGCCATGGAATTCCACGCCAAGGTGGAGCATGAAGTGGTGGTCACCATTGAGGAACGCATTATTGACGACAGCGAGGATACCGATGACAACCTCTTCCCCCGCAGTCCGGTTGTGGTGGTAATGGGCCACGTCGACCACGGTAAAACCTCTCTCCTGGATGCCATCCGTAACTCCAAAGTCACCGCTTCTGAAGCCGGCGGCATTACCCAGCACATCGGCGCCTACCGGGTGCCGCTGGAGGACCGGGAAATTACCTTCCTGGATACCCCCGGTCATGCCGCTTTTACTTCCATGCGCGCCCGCGGCGCCCAGGTCACCGACATCGCCGTATTGGTGGTTGCCGCCGACGACGGCATCATGCCCCAGACGGTGGAAGCCATCAACCATGCCAAAGCCGCCGGTGTATCCATCATCGTGGCCATCAATAAAATGGATAAACCCAGCGCAGATCCGGAACGTATCAAGCAGCAGCTGACCGAATACGAACTGGTTCCAGAAGAATGGGGCGGCGACACCATCTGCGTCCCGGTTTCGGCCGCTACCCACCAGGGCATCGACGATCTGTTGGAGACCATCCTGCTGGTGGCTGATATGAAGGAACTCAAGGCCAATCCCAACCGCGCCGCCAAGGGCGCCGTCATCGAAGCCCGTCTGGACAAAGGCCGCGGTCCTGTGGCCACCATCCTGGTGCAGAACGGCACCTTGCATGTGGGCGATATTGTGGTGGCCGGTACTTCTGTAGGCCGCGTCCGCGCTATGCTCAATGACCATGGTGAAAGAGTGCAGGAAGCCGGCCCCTCGGTGCCGGTTGAGATCACCGGCCTGGATGAAACCCCTTCGGCCGGCGATACCTTCAACGCCGTTTCGGACGAAAAATTGGCCCGTGAATTGGTGGAGCAGCGTAAAGCCCAGATCAAGGAAGAGCAATTCGCAGCCGTCCAGAAGGTCACTTTGGATAACCTCTTCAGCCAGATGCAGGAAGGCGACGTCAAAGAACTCAATATTGTAGTCAAGGCCGACGTCCAAGGATCGGTGGAAGCTGTCCGTCAGTCGCTGGAGAAGCTTTCTAACGACGAAGTCCGGGTCCGGGTTATCCACGGCGGCGTAGGCGCTGTCAGCGAGTCGGACGTCATGCTGGCAAACGCCTCCAACGCCATCATCGTGGGCTTTAACGTGCGTCCCGATCCCATCGCCGAGGAGAACGCTCAGCGCGACGGGGTGGATATCCGTCTCTACCGCGTCATTTACGACTGCATTGAGGAAATCGAAGCCGCCATGAAGGGCATGCTGGCCCCCAAATTCCGGGAGGTCATTTTGGGCCGCATCGAGGTCCGCGCTGTGTATACCATCTCCAATGTGGGCACCGTGTCTGGCTGCTACGTATTAAACGGCAAGGTCAATCGCCAATGCCAGATCCGTGTGGTGCGGGACGGCATTGTAGTGGCCGAGGATCATATCGCCTCCCTCAAACGTTTTAAGGACGACGTCAAGGAAGTCCAGCAGGGCTACGAATGCGGCATCGCGCTGGAACGCTTTAACGACATCAAGGAAGGCGATATTTACGAAGCCTTCATCATGGAAGAATACCAGGAATAATTGGGGAAACACAATTTGCAGGGAGGGTGGATGATAGATACCCTCCCCTGCAAATACTAGTGCTGTCCCCGATTTTTTTCTCTTTTGTTTTTTCTCCAGAAAGGAGTTTTTTAAATGCCAGGACATCGCATGGGCCGCGTCACGGAAGACATCAAGCGGGAACTAAGCGCCATCCTTCGCACCGTCAAAGACCCGGCGGTGACGGGAATGCTGTCCATTGTCCGCTGTGAGGTGTCCAGTGACCTATCGGTCGCAAAAGTATTTATCAGTTCTATGGACGGCTTTGATGCCGCTAAGTCGGCTGTCAAAGGACTGACCCACGCTTCCGGATACATCCGCCGGGAGCTGAGCCTCCGCCTTTCGCTGCGGCATACTCCACAGCTCAAGTTCATTGCCGACGATTCCATCGCCCACGGGGCCGACATTGCCCGCATGCTTGAAGACATTTCCAGGAGGGATCACGGTGAAAGTCCTGACCAGTGAGGCCGCTCAAATGTTAAAAAGTGCCGACGATATCTTGATTTTAACCCATCAATCCCCCGACGGGGATACTTTGGGTTCTGGATTTGCCATGTGCCGTGCCCTCAGGAGCTTGGGGAAACGGGCTCAGGTGGTGTGTTCCGATCCTATCCCCCACAAGTACTCCTATCTGTGGCAGGGGTTGGAGGAGCAGCAGTTTACCCCCCGGTTCGTACTGGCGGTGGACGTGGCCGATCCCAAACTGTTGGGGGCTAAGCTCTCCTCTTATGCTGACAAGGTGGACCTCTGCATCGATCACCATGGGTCTAATACCCGTTATGCAGAGCATCTACTGCTGGAGGAGTGCGCCGCCACCTGTGAGATGATTTACGGCATCATCTGCGCCATGGACGTAGAATTGGATCGGGCTATGGCGGAGGATCTCTACACCGGCATTTCCACCGATACCGGTTGTTTCCGCTATTCCAACACCACCATCCGTACCCATCTCATCGCCGCCAAGCTGCTGGAGCTCGGCATCGATGCCTATGCCATCAACCGGGCCATGTTTGAAATCAAGTCCCCCAGTTTCTTTGAGCTGCGGAAACTGGCTTTGGATTCCATTGAAACCTATTTTGACGGGCATTGCGCCCTCATGTACATCACCTACCAAAACATGCAGGCCACTTCGGCCCAACAGGAGGATTTGGACGGACTTACCGCCATCCCCCGCCAGATGGAGGGTGTGGACATCGGCGTCGTCCTCAAGGAAAAAGAACCGGGCCTATGGAAGATCTCAGTGCGCACCGGTGAACCCTACAGCGCTTCTCAGCTGTGCGCCAAGCTGGGCGGCGGCGGGCATGCACGCGCCGCCGGCTGCTCGCTGACCGGTACCGCCGACCAGGTGCGGGATCAGATGCTGCCGGTGTTGGCTGAGGCTTTGGGTGTGTCCTTATGAACGGCATCCTGTGTGTGGACAAACCTCAAGAGTTTACCTCCTTTGATGTGGTAGCAGTCCTGCGCAAATTGACCGGCGTCAAACGCATCGGCCATACCGGTACGTTGGATCCCATGGCAACGGGGGTTTTGCCGGTACTTATCGGCAGCTGTACCCGGTTTTTAGAACTGCTCCCCTCCCATGAAAAGCGATATGCCGCCCGGTTTACGCTTGGTATTGCCACTGATACCCAGGACATCTGGGGGACGGTGACGTCCACCCATCCAGTGACGGTAGGTAGGGCTCAAGTGGAGGGCATCCTCCCCCGTTTTACAGGAGAGATTCAGCAGCTGCCCCCCATGTATTCGGCCGTCAAGCAGGACGGGAAACGTCTCTACGAACTGGCCCGCCAGGGTATGGAGGTGGAGCGTAAACCTCGCACCGTCACCATCCAACGCCTGTCCCTCACCCAGTGGGACGAGCGGCAAAATAGTTATGAAGTGGATGTGACCTGTTCGTCCGGCACCTATATCCGTACCCTGCTGCATGACATGGGCCAAGCTTTGGGGTGCGGTGCGGTCATGACCTCCCTCCGCCGTACGGAAGCCTGTGGTTTTTCCCTCTCTCAGTGCCGGGACATCCAAATGCTGCGCTCCATGGGGCGCCAGGAATTGGAACACTTGGTGTTGCCCATTGATCAGGCCCTCCTGGATTATGACTCCATTGTGGTTTCAGGCCCTCAATCGGTCCGGTTCCAAAACGGAGGGGCTTTGGATCTTAAGCGGCTCTCTCGTCCTCTTTCCCCTGGTCAGATGGTCCGGGTATACGGCAAAGATAAAGGTTTCCTTGGTTTGGGCCAGGCCGACGGCAAAACAGGACAGTTGAAAATCGTCCGTCTTTCCCTTCCATAACAGCCTTAATGAGATTTCTTTCTGTATTATATCTCATTTATTATACATATAGTATTAAAATTTTGCGGATTTTGATTTGTCTTTTTGTTGTGTTTTTATAATTTATTACGTTTTGTATTATTTTAACCCTATTCTGTCATGCTTTGGAGGAGCTTGCTTATGAAGGCCATCCGTCAAGTTCCCTTTTATGCAAATCATACGGCTGTGGCATTGGGCCGGTTTGACGGCCTCCATCTGGGCCATCAATCGGTCATCGGCAGGGCGTTGGACGCAGCCAAGGAAGGACTTACCTCCTGTGTTTTTACCTTTTCCCGAGGACCTACTGACGCCTCCCCCATGCTGATGACCCCCGCCTTGACCGAACAAATTTTGGCCAAGATGGGGGTGGATATCCTGCTGGCCCCCCCTTTTGACTCCATGAAGGATTGGCCCCCAGAACGCTTTGTGTCCCGCTTCCTTCACGAGCAGTTGGGAGCCAAAAAGGTGGTATGCGGATTTAACTATCACTTTGGCGCCAAAGCTGCCGGTACCCCTGATGTATTGCGGGAGCTGTGCAGCCGGTATGACATCGATGTGGAAATTATTGGCCCCATTCAAGAATGCGGCCTGCCCATCAGTTCCACACGCATCCGCCGCCTCGTCCTACAGGGGGATATGCCAGGGGCCGCCCGGTTGCTTGGCCGCCCTCTGATTATTGACCTGCCGGTTATCCAGGGGAAAAAAGTGGGGCGGCTCATGGGAACACCTACCATTAACCAACGTCCTCCGGAGCGGTTTGTCATACCACAGAGAGGTGTATACGCCTCCTGCTGCTATGTGGGAGGAAAGTGGCTCCCATCGGTGACAAACTGTGGGTTACGCCCCACCATCAACCGTTTGGAGCATCCCCTGCTGGAGACTTGGATCCCCAACTTCTCAGGTGATCTCTACGGCCTTACCATTCCAGTGGCGCTGCTTGAGTTCCTACGCCCTGAAAAGAAATTTGACGATCTGGACCAGCTGCGGGACTGCATCCGGCAAAACGGCAGGGATGCTGCCCGCATCGCCCGACAGTGGACGTTTGATTTTGTCTTTTGATTGATGAAAAGGAGCAATTTACCGTGCTAAAAGAGCTGCAAGAGAGCATTCTCTCTCTCAAAAAGGAACGAAACGCCGTCATACTCGCCCATAGTTATCAATCGCCCGAGATCCAGGAAATCGCTGATTTTACCGGCGATTCCTTTGCCCTGAGCGTCAAAGCCAAGGATATTGACGCCGATACCGTTTTGCTATGCGGCGTGCGGTTTATGGCGGATACGGTAAAAATCCTCAATCCTCACAAAACGGTCCTTTTGCCCAATCCCTCCGCCTCCTGCCCTATGGCCCACCAGATCGATCCCAAGCGGGTCAAGCAATACAAAGAGGAAAATCCCGACTGCTGTGTCGTTGCCTATGTCAACACCAGCACCCAGCTCAAAGCCCAATGCGATGTGTGCGTCACCTCCTCCAGCGCCCCTAAGATCGTATCCCGCATCCCCAATGAACACATCCTCTTTATCCCCGACTGCAACTTGGGAGCGTGGGTACAGAAGCTGCTGCCGGACAAGCGTCTCACTTTATGGGAAGGACACTGCCCGGTGCACAATCAGGTGACGGCCGAAGACTGCATGCGTATGAAGGCCATGTACCCCCAAGCCAAACTGGCTGTGCATCCCGAATGCCCTCCTGAAGTAGCCCAACAGGCCGACTTAGTAGGGTCTACCGCTGAAATTTTACAATATGCATCCTCCCGGGAGGATGATATCATTGTAGGCACAGAGAAAACCATTGCCGATTGGCTAAGCCTCCAGTTCCCCAAACGTCGGTTCCCTGTGCTCTCCAAAAAGCTGATCTGCCACGACATGCGCGTAACAAGCCTTTCGGATGTTTACCGTGCACTGGAGGGGTCAGGTGGCGAGGAAATCGTCATGGAGGAGTCCCTCCGTCTGGCGGCCAAACGCCCGATCGACGCCATGATTCAACTTAATACATAATGGCCATAATGATAAGGAGAACAGCCGCTAAACATCGTACGTTTAGCGGCTGTTCTCTTACACTTTCATGCGCAGTGGAGCTTTTGGGCTGAGAACTGACGAAAAAATGTGCATACCATCTTTTGAAATGAGAGTTTTCTACATTGGATAACATCCTATATAGAACCATTCCCATGTCTTAAAAATAGGACCATCGAATAAGGGAGCATCCTTTCCATTGTGACACGCCCACCGGAAAATCGACCAATTGCACCTATCTTCCCTTACCTGCTGCGGAACCTGAGGATGCAGCTAAGGATGGTAAGGATCAATTCTTGATCCTCTTCCGGTAGGGCATCCACAATGTCGTAAGCTTTGGATGGTAGGGATTCTGTCCGTGTGCCATCCCCTACCAGCTTTTCAAACAATACTTCCAAAGGTAGTTCCAATGCATTGGCGATCTTCCATATGCTTTCGATGGTTGCGTTTTTCTCGCCTCGTTCCACTTGACCAATGTAAGTGGGATGGAGGCCGCATTTTTCAGCCAGTTGTTCTTGGCTCAGCCCTTTTCGCATTCTGCAGTGTTTCAGTCGTTCTCCTACTGTTTTGATAATCTCGTTCAATCTAGTCACCTCAGAAATAGACTAAAGGCATTGAAGTTTATTTTCTATAGACTATTGATATTAATCGAGTTTTAATTTATACTATAGATGTGATTTCAACTACATTATGTACTATAGGTATGCAATCCATTCAATTGGAACCAAATTTTGCTTAAAATCCTTACCTCATCCACCTCTTCCCAATGAGTTTTTCATCCCAGTTTTTAGCAGTGGCCCTGGATGAGGGGTTGTTTCTTTTTGTTATCCTTCTTTATGATTTTTTCTTTTTTCATCTCCAAGAAATGCCGGGGCAAATGGTTGCCCCGGCATTTCTCTATATTGGCTTAAATCCAACGAGATTCATCGCTCAGAAAAGAGAAATATTTGATCCGCCGGCCCATTGGTTGCCTGAGACGAAAAATAGGGGTATAATAATGTAATACCAATGTGTTATTTCACTTATTATACATGCTATCACTTTTCCCCTATCGTTATAATCATCTTAAGCAATATAATATCGATCCTGTGAAAGGATGAGAAACGTGCAGGAAAAACAATTGTTAGAACAAATTTGCCATCAATTGGTGGTATCTTTTCACCCCGAAGAGATAATTCTCTTCAATAAAAAAGTGTCTACCGACGGTTCCCTTATTTCCTTTAAGTTATGCGTTATCCTAGATACCGACGACGTACTGGCTATGGAACAAAAAATTTATCTGGCCTTGGACTTCGATCTCCCCTACGACGTCTTGGTTTATACCCCTGCCGAATGGAAGCAATACTCGGTCGATCCCGGTTCTTTTGCCTCCCACGTCAACCAAAAGGGGACGGTGCTCTATCATGGGTAGGCGGGGGGAACGTTCGGGAGACAGCCGTCATTACTTCGACTGGCTGGAATTCGCCAGCCAGGATTTATTGGCTGCTCGTATTCTATTGGAACAAGGCCAATGCCTTCCTTCAGCCGCCTTCCACTGCCAGCAATGCATTGAAAAAGCCCTAAAAGCCTATGTCCTCTTCCGGAAGGGATTGCATGTGGACGGCCACAACTTGACTTGGCTATGCCGTCAGGCAGTTAAAATAGACAACTCTTTCCGCCAATGGATGGATGAAAGCGCTTTTCTCAACCGCTACTACATTGAAACCCGCTATCCTTCTGACCATACCTTGCCGCTGTCAAAAGATCGTCTCCAAAGGGTTTACTCTATGGCCCAAGACATGTATAATTTCATCTGCAAGGAGGTCTATGGCGACCTTGATGAGTTGGATCCTTCCGAATATGAGTCCACCTAATAGATCCTTTTCTATCTAAAACAGCAGGCGCCCTTAGGCGTACTCTGATCCTATGAATTCCCTAGTGCAGCGGCCTTGAGGACTTCTATAGCCAGTTTCTCAGCATCCAAAAAGGTGGAAAGCGCCCCTGCCTGTGCCCGAAAAGCTGGCGCCCCGCGCAACCCCTTCATATACCATGCCGCGTGTTTACGAGCTTCCAACATGCCCCCCCGCTCTCCTTTGAGTTCACACATACGCTTAATGTGTTTCAGCATCACCATCATGCGCTCCTTCACGCCGGGTAGAGGCAGCATACAATGATGATCAAGCCATGCATTGATTTCCCGAAAGACCCAGGGGGTACCCAAAGCGCCGCGGCCTACCATAACGGCGTCACATCCCGTCTCCTCTAAAAGACGGGCGGCATCTTCCGGACGAAAGACATCCCCATTGCCGATGACCGGTACGGTTACGGCCTGCTTGACCTCCCGGATAATATCCCAATCGGCTGTAGGGGCATACATCTGATCCCGTGTCCGTCCATGTACCGTGATGGCTGCTACGCCGGCCTGCTCACACACTTTGGCCACTTCCACTGCGTTAATCGATTGGCTGTCCCATCCTTTGCGGATCTTGACCGTGACCGGCACATCGGATGCCTTTACCACCGCTTCTACCAACCGGCCGCATCGGTCTGGGTCCCTCATCAAAGCGCTGCCGCAGCCGTTGTTGACAATCTTAGGAGCCGGGCATCCCATATTGATGTCGATGACGTCGGGATGGTACTCCATGATCATGCCGGTTGCCTGGGCCATAATGGCCGGATCATCACCGAAAATCTGCAAGGCAATGGGGCGCTCCTCTTCCCCGTATTGTAGCAGCTGGGCTGATTTGCGGTCACCGTATACAAGGCCTTTGCTGCTGACCATCTCTGAGGTGGTCATGGCTGCACCATATCCAGTGCATAATTCGCGGAAGGCCCGATCGGCCACGCCTGCCATGGGCGCTAACACTGCCCTTCCCTCGACACGGCATGATCCAATTTGCATCCCATTTTCCTCTCCTGCGGTCAATATTTTTCACCTTTCCCTTACGTCATTCTTTTTGATAAGGAAACCTCATCCTTATTTTATTATTGCTTATGGAAACCAGCTTGTCAAATATAAAACGAGTCGGAGTGATTGATTTTGAAACTTCTTGTTCTAGATGGAAACAGTATCCTAAACCGCGCCTTCTACGGAATCCGCCTTTTGACCACAAAGGACGGCCGTCCTACCAACGGCATCTACGGTTTTTTAACCATCCTCCTCAAGCTGCTGGAGGATTTATCCCCAGACGGCGTGGCCGCCGCTTTCGACCTGCGCGCCCCCACCTTCCGGCATAAAATGTACGCCGGCTACAAGGCAAACCGCAAAGGCATGCCGCCGGAACTGGCTGCCCAACTGGAGCCTTTAAAAGAGATTTTATCGGCTATGGGGATCCACGTGTTGGCCTGTGAAGGATGGGAGGCCGACGATATCTTGGGCACTCTGGCCCACGCCTGCCGGGAAGACAAGGACCAATGTGTCATCGCCACTGGGGACCGGGATTCCCTCCAGCTGGTGGGGGACGGGGTCACCGTCCGCCTGGCCACCACCAAACAGGGACGTCCAGAGGCCACCCTCTACGATGAACAGGCCATCAAAGAGCAATATGGGATTTTACCCTCCCAGCTCATCGACGTCAAGGCCCTCCAGGGGGATTCTTCCGATAACATCCCCGGCGTGGCGGGGATCGGCCCGAAAACAGCCTGTTCCCTGATTGGGCAGTTTGGTTCGCTGGACGGTGTATATGAGCATCTGGACGACGACTCCATAAAAAAAACCGTGCGGAACAAGTTGGAGGCGGGCAGGGATTCCGCTTACCTCAGCCGCGAATTGGGCACCATCCGCATCGATGCCCCGGTGGATCTGGATCCCAGCCACTATCTTTTATCCAAACGGGACGACGGTCTATTGGCCCGTCTTTTGGCCCGTCAGGAACTCTTTTCTTTGATTGAACGGCTGCATCTCACAGCATCGGCCCCTGTGGAATCTGAAAAGCCCCAGCAGCCTGGTTGTGCTTTAACATGGATCCCCCAGCCCGAGGGACAAGAGCTGGCCGGACTGCTCCAAAAACCCGGAAAAATTGGTCTTGCCCCTGTGTGCCAAGAAGGGGAACCACTTTCCTTTATCGTGCGAGCGGGAGATGTGTTATTGCATGTAAAAAATAATTTTGAAGTCTTTTCCTCCCTGGATATCCCTGTGTTTTGTGAGGACAGCAAGGCAATCTACAAAGCCCTCATGAACCAAAATATTCCTCTTCCCCGCCATCTGGTAGACGTGCAGTTGGCGGCTTACCTTTTAAATCCCTCTGCGTCCGGGTACGATGTCCTCCGTCTGGCTCAGGAATACAGCGTTCCCACCCCGTCGCTGCCCGACGAGGGCCATAGCGACGCCGCAATCCGGGCGGCAATCTTGCCGCCTCTAGCCGAAAAGTTGCTGGAACAGATCGAACAAAACGGCCAACATGAACTATTTTACACCATCGAGCTTCCTTTGGCCAAGGTATTGGCTGAGATGGAACAGGTTGGGTTTGCCGTGGATAAGGACGGCATTCGGGAATTTGGGCTCCAGTTGGACGGCCGCATTCAAGAAATCTCTGCCGCTATTTTCGATTTGGTGGGCTATGAATTCAACCTCAATTCGCCTAAGCAGCTGGGAGAAGCATTGTTTGTAAAATTAGGCCTCCCGGCCAAGAAAAAGACCAAGACAGGTTATTCCACCAATGCTGAAGTGTTGGAAAGTTTGGCCGACGCCCATCCTGCGGTGGCCATGCTATTGGAGTACCGCCAGCTTTCTAAGCTCAAATCCACCTACTGTGACGGCCTCTTAAAGGTCATCGGCCCGGACGGACGGGTGCGTTCCACCCTCAATCAGACCGAAACACGTACCGGACGTATCAGTTCCACCGAGCCCAATCTACAGAATATCCCCATCCGCACCCAGCTGGGCCGGGAGATGCGCCGCTTCTTCAAAGCTAAAGAAGGATGGATCCTGTGCGATGCCGACTACAGCCAGATTGAGCTGCGGGTTCTAGCCCATATGGCCGATGACAAAGCCATGATCGACGCCTTCCGTTCTGGGGAGGATATCCATCAGATCACTGCATCCCAGGTGTTCCACATGCCTCCCGAAATGGTAACCCCGCTTATGCGCAGCCGTGCCAAGGCCGTCAACTTTGGCATTGTATACGGCATCGGAGCCTTCTCCTTGGCCAAGGATATCGGCGTTTCCCGTGCCGAAGCCAGCGACTATATCAAGGGGTATTTTGCCACCTACTCCGGCGTCAAACGGTATATGGATCGTGTGGTAGAGGATGCCAAAAAAGAAGGATACGCCCAAACCTTATTTGGCAGGCGGCGGTATTTACCGGAACTAACCTCTTCCAACGCCAATCTCCGGGCTTTTGGGGAACGTGTGGCCCGCAATATGCCGGTCCAGGGTACAGCGGCCGACATCATCAAAATCGCCATGATCCGGGTGCGAAACCGTTTAAAGGAGGAAGGGCTGAAAGCCCATATGATTCTTCAGGTACACGATGAATTGTTGGTGGAAGCCCCGCTGGACGAAGCCGATCGGGCATCGGCCATCCTGCGGGAGGAGATGGAGGCGGCTGCACAGATGGCTGTTCCACTCAAAGTGGATGTGGGCCAAGGAGAAACATGGTACGAAGCCCACTAGCAAGCAGTGCCTGCTTCCACGTCGCGGCAGGCAGTGCCTGCTTCCACGTCGCGCACCAAGGCTTCCCTAACCTCAGCCCAAGTATCCCGCGATTCAACTTACTTCTTTATTTGCAAACAGGAGATAAGGAGTATCATCTTATGAAAATTCTATTTGTTTGTACTGGTAACACCTGCCGCAGCCCTATGGCGGCTGCGATCGCCAGGCAAAAACTATCTCAATTAGGCCGGGACGATATCCAGGTGGACAGTGCCGGCCTTGCCGTATTTGGCCCTGACCCTGCGGCATCCTATGCCATTGAAGCCATGTCGGAAATCGGTATCGACCTGACCGATCATCGGTCCCGTCCCTTGCAGTTTGACGAACTTCCCACCACCGATTGGTTTGTGGCTATGACCCCCTCCCATGCAGCTGCCCTTAGTTCCGCCGGCGTATCCCCTGGCCATATTTATGTTTTAAATGTACCCGATCCTTTTGGCGGTAGCCTGGAAGTTTATCGCCAGGCCCGGGATCAGATCAGCACAGCAGTAGATCGGTTCCTGAAAGAGGTGCTCCCCTGTGAGTGACGCCTCCTGTTCTATGACAGAAACACTGTGTATCACCCCTATGGTGGAGAGCGATATCCCCCATCTAGCGCGTCTGGAAGCTATGTGCTTTTCCTCCCCTTGGAGTGAAGAGGGGATTCGGGAGGAACTTCAAAATCCCAACGCCGTCTTTTTGGTGGCCAAGCGGGCTGGGATGGTTTTGGGATACCTGGGATTTTACCATGTTTTGGACGAAGCTTCTATCGCCAATGTAGCAGTGTTCCCGGAAGCACGGCGTTCCGGGGTGGCATCTGCTCTGTTGCAAGCCGCTGTGGATTATTCCTATCGCCGCGGTATTGCCCGTATGACATTGGAGGTGCGTCCATCCAATATCCCTGCCCGCAGGCTGTATGAATCCTTTGATTTTGAAGAAGTGGGACAGCGCCGACGGTTTTATACAAAGCCCGACGAAGATGCCCTCATCCTTGCCCGGGAATTTATGAGTGATATTTGATATTACACCCTAGTGGACTGGTTCCACGTGAAACTAGTCCTGGATAAACTCCAAACTTTATTTTGCCGCCCCTCCTTCTTGGCAAAGGGAGGACGTTATTGTGCGGCCTAACAGAAAAGGATGTGTAACTTAAAATGCATTTGTTGGCCATTGAATCCTCCTGTGACGAGACGGCTGCCTCTGTGGTGGACGACGGACGTAAAATTGTTTCCTCGGTGGTGGCCTCCCAGGTAGAGGAACATAAATTGTACGGCGGTGTGGTACCCGAGATTGCCTCCCGCCGCCATGTGGAGTCCATTTCCGGGGTCGTGCGCCAGGCCCTGGAGGAAGCAAGACTTTCCCTCAGTCAAATAGACGCTGTAGCCGTCACTTACGCACCCGGCCTCATCGGCGCCTTGCTGGTGGGGGTCAACTTCGCCAAAGGATTAGCCTTGGCTGCCGACAAACCTTTGGTACCTGTCCATCATCTGCGATCCCACATCGCCGCCAACTATCTGGCCCATCCCGACTTAGAACCGCCTTTTTTGGCCTTGGTGGCCTCTGGGGGACACAGCCATATTATTGAGGTCAAGGATTACACCACCTTCCACGTCCTTGGCCGTACCCGGGATGACGCCGCCGGCGAAGCCTTTGACAAAGCCGCCCGCTCTATGGGCCTCCCCTACCCGGGCGGGGTCCATATGGACAGGGTGGCCAAGGACGGCAATGCCGACGTTTTCCGTTTTCCCCATCCCAAAGTAGAAGGAGCCCCTTATGATTTTTCCTTCTCCGGGCTCAAGACCTCCGTCATCAATCTGATCCACAACGCCAATCAAAAAGGGGAACAGCTTCCGTTGGCCGATTTGGCCGCTTCCTTCCAGAAGGCGGTGGTGGACGTGCTGTGCGACCGTCTCATGAAGGCGGCCGACGACACCGGCGCCAAACAAATTGTATTGGCGGGAGGGGTATCGGCCAATTCCAGGCTCCGCAGTAAAGCTGAAAAATTATGTCTTAAGCGGGGGATTCCCTTATTTGTGCCGCCTTTGAGCCTATGCGGCGACAATGCCGCTATGGTAGGTTCCCAAGGGTACTACGAATATCTGGCTGGACATCTAGCCGGCCCCGATTTAAACGCCACGGCCAGTATGTCCATTGACCAGGTGAAAATGGGACGATTAGCCTAAAGGTCATGAAATGTCCCCTTTATTTGTCTCTTTTGATTGATAGATCCCGGGTACTTCCTTCGACAAAATAGGCAACATCACAAAAATGGTTGGGTGGAATGGATTCGTTAGAAAATTCACAGTTTCGTCCTTGCATCCACATGGAAATCATAGTATAATGATAGCAAATTGGATTTTTAGAGAGGAGATTTGACTATGGCACTCACAACCAATCCCCACGTCCTGAAGTGGATTGACGAAAGCATCGCCTTAGTAAAGCCGGACAAGGTAGTCTGGATCGACGGCTCTGAGGAACAGCTCAACGAGCTGCGCGAACAGGCTATCGCTACCGGCGAAATGATAAAGCTCAACGAGGAGAAGCTGCCCGGCTGTTTCCTGCACCGCACCGCCATCAACGATGTCGCCCGTGTGGAAGGCCGTACCTTCATCTGCTCCCGCAAGGAAGAGGATGCCGGCCCCACCAATAACTGGATGGATCCCAAGGAGGCTTACGATAAGGTAGGCAAGCTCTTTGACGGTTCTATGAAAGGCCGCACCGCTTACATCATCCCCTATTCCATGGGCCCCATCGGTTCTCCCTTCTCTAAGGCTGGCGTTGAAATCACCGACTCCATCTACGTCGTGCTCAACATGGCCATCATGACCCGCATGGGCAAAGATGTGTTCACTGCCTTGGGCGACAGCAACGATTTCGTCCGCGGCCTGCACTCCAAGGCTCAGTTGGACGAAGAGAATCGTTATATCCTCCACTTCCCGGAAGACAACACCATTTGGTCCATCAACTCCGGTTACGGCGGAAACGTTCTGCTGGGCAAGAAGTGCTTCGCTCTGCGCATCGCTTCCTACCAGGGTAAGAACGAGGGCTGGATGGCCGAGCATATGCTCATCCTGGGCCTGGAAAATCCCCAGGGCGAAGTCAAGTACGTGGCCGCTGCATTCCCGTCGGCCTGCGGCAAGACCAACCTGGCCATGCTGATCCCGCCGGAGGTTTACCGCAATAAGGGTTACAAAGTCTGGTGCGTAGGCGATGACATCGCTTGGCTGCGCATCGGCCCCGACGGACGCCTCTGGGCTGTCAATCCTGAAAACGGCTTCTTTGGCGTCGCTCCCGGCACCAATGAGAAGTCCAATCCCAACGCTTTGGCTTCCACCCGCCAGGGTACCATCTTCACCAACGTTGTCCACAACCTGGATGACAACACCGTTTGGTGGGAAGGCCTGGATAAGAATCCGCCTCGTCATGCCCTCAACTGGAAGGGCGAGCCGTGGGACGGCGCTACCGCTACTGAGAAGGGCGCTCATCCCAACAGCCGCTTCACCGCTCCGGCTAAGAACTGCCCCTGCGTCAGCCCTGAGTTTGACTCCTCCACCGGCGTGCCGATCTCGGCTATCATCTTTGGCGGCCGTCGCGCTAAGACCGCTCCCCTGGTTTACCAGTCCCGCGATTGGGATAACGGCGTGTTCGTAGGCTCCATCATGGCCTCCGAAACCACCGCTGCCGCTACCGGCGCTGTGGGCGTTGTCCGCCGCGACCCCATGGCTATGCTGCCCTTCTGCGGCTACCATATGGGCGACTACTTCCAGCACTGGATCGATATGGGCAAGAAGCTGGGCGATAAAGCCCCCAAGATCTTCAACGTCAACTGGTTCCGTACCGACGATGAAGGCAACTTCATTTGGCCGGGCTTTGGCGACAATATGCGCGTCCTGGACTGGATTATCAAACGCACTGAGGGTCAGGCCGACGCTCAGGAGACCGCTATCGGTTATGTCCCCAAGGCCGAGGACATCAACCTGGATGGCCTTGATTTCTCCATCGACACCCTTAAGGGCATCCTGGAAGTGGACAAGGATCTGTGGAGCCAGGAAGCCGAAGGCATCACCGAATTCTACAAGAAGTTTGGCGATCGCCTGCCCAAGGAGCTGGCTGAACAGCTGGATATCCTCAAAGCCAACCTTAACAAATAAGTTTGATCTTTTTCCCCCTGTCGGTTTTCGGCAGGGGGATTCTTTTATCCTTGTTGTTTTTCCTCTGGGGTTACCCCCTCTCAGAACATCCCCCCCACCGTAGATATAAAATAGATTTCGAGGTTTTAAATATGGCTATTAAGAGTTTATCCATCCGCATTGAAGAGAAGATGCTTCATAAGCTGCATATTGTGGCTGATTATGAAGGACGAAGTGTAAACAGTGAAATCCTCATCCTGATCCGAGAGGCTATTGAGAAATACGAGGAAAAACATGGTGAAATCAAAATCGATTGAAATAGGACTTCCGTATGAGAAAAAGGCGCCTCCTAGGAGGCGCCTTTTTCGTTTTTTCTACTTCACCGGCGGGTATAAATGCAGGTTACCATGCCGTTTTCATGCCGGCTCCCTACCAAATGCAGCTTTTGCTGCCGCTTGCTTTCAAAGAGCCGGATCCCTTCACCCAACAGGATGGGCAAGATGGTAAGATAAATCCGGTCAATGGCATCCCCATCTTGGAGGCGCTGGACAATCTGGGCCCCGCCACAGATCCAAATCTCTTTTCCCGGCTGGCTTTTCAGCCATTGCACATAATGTACCGGATCATCCTGCACAAAACAAATTTGCTGAGTCTCCCCTTCCCGATGGTTGCGGGTAAACACATGGGTCCTTTGTTGGGGATATACCCATTTCCCTGGCGAAAGTTGGGTCACAATCTGGTGATATGTGCGGTATCCCATAACAATATCGTCCACATTTTGGAGAAACAACTGGTATTCGTGATCCTCTGTGATAGGCTGTTCCCCGCCTAGCCAATGTACACCGCCATTACCATCGGCAATATATCCGTCCAAACTCATCGAGATATATAACACTGTCTGCCGCAGGCCAATCTCTCCTCTCTTTTTTCGGATCCTGTGTCGCTACAGCCCTATGTCAGCTTTCCATTCCATCTCCCATTCTATAGACCTAGAAAAGCAATGATATTGTCCCCTTTGGTCCATGCCAACACGTGCGACCTTGGGATGGCTTCCCGCACTTCCTTCCAACGGCATTGCCAATAACCTACCTTTATAAAAGGATGGGCTTGTTTGTTGGATGAAAACCAGATATCCATGATCTGGTCCAGTTTTTGTTGCGTCCAATGGGTGATGGTGGTTATCATGATTGGTTACTCCTTTAACGGAAGGGACTCTACAATCCGTCCTCCGCCCAATACCAGGTCCCCATGGTAAAAGACCGCAGCTTGTCCCGGCGTCACCGCCCGGATGGGGGTGTCGAACAGGGCCTGTACCTTGCCGTCGGCCAGGGGAATAAGACGCGCCGGCGTCAAGCGCGACTGATACCGCACCATGACCTGCACTTCCATTTCCTCCTTTGGCCAGTCAAAAGGAATAAAGTTCACTTTGTCGGCGATCAGCCCGGCAAAATACTCCTTGCCCCCTTCCACCAACACCACCTGGTTTTTCCCCGGATCGATGGTCCGCACATACATAGGTTTGCCAAAAGCCATTCCCAATCCCTTGCGCTGGCCTACGGTGTAATGCAAAATCCCCTTGTGCCGGCCCAAGACATTCCCCTTTTCATCCACAAAATCCCCTGGGGGCGTCGTCTTTCCTGCATAATCCTGGATAAACCGGGCATAATCGTCATCCGGGATAAAGCAGATTTCTTGGCTGTCCGGCTTACGGGCTACCGGCAGGCGGTATCCTTCGGCCAGACGTCGAATTTCTTCCTTCTCATACCTACACAACGGCAATACCGTATGGGCAAGTTGATGCTGGGTGAGATGATACAACACATAACTTTGGTCTTTGCCGGCCGGCGCCCTTTTTAAAAGGTACCGGCCTTCCTCTTTTTCAATTGAAGCATAATGCCCCGTGGCGATCTTATGATATCCCAGCTCTTGTGCCTTCTCCAGCATGGCCCCAAATTTAATGGCGCGGTTGCAAGCCACACAGGGATTGGGCGTCCGCCCATGGAGATACTCCTCCACAAAATAATCAATGACGTACTGGGAAAACGGTTTGGTAAGATCCACCAGATAATGAGCAATGCCCAGCTTATCGGCCACCCGCCTAGCATCCTCGGCTTCGTCCGGCTGCCCAGCCCTACAGCCGCTTTGCGGTTTTAGTTTTAAAGTGATACCCGCCACGTCATATCCTTGTTCCAGCAGGAGTGCGGCGGCCACGGAACTATCCACGCCTCCGCTCATCCCTACCATCACTTTTTCCGCCATCACGGTTCCCCCTTTCCATCGAATATAGGCCATTGGTTTTGGGCTATGATATCACAGTATACAGGCACTTGTCCAGGTCAGTCAACCTCTTTGCCATCCAGCAGCATGAGAATTCGTGCGTATTTGCTACGGGGTTCTGGACAAAGATCGTACTGCTTCACGAATTCCCCCCCCAACTGTTCAAGTTGTTGTTTTGTCCCCTCTAAAAGCTCCAATTCCATTTCACAAATGGGGGATTGTCTTTTATTTGCATACAAGTGTCCTTTATCCAGGCACAAATCAGCCCGCATCCCCTGCCATTGTATCTCGGCGCCGTAACGGGTAAAATCCGTACGTCCCATTTCCTGGACGCCATGTTCCTTTAAAAGCTTCAGGATGGGAATCAACAAATCCATAGCATCGCTGCTTTGAACGTCGCCCCGAAGAAATACATCTGGACGGGGAAGTTCATCCGGCTGCACTACATTCCATTCCAACCGGCGGGACAATGCTCCTTGTCCCTCCTCGCTTTGGCTCTTGATGGTGGCCACATACCGGTCCCCTTCCAGGCGCACCCGATAAGCCGCACCCATCCGGCGAAGATGTCCCCCAGGCGTATCGTAGTAAACGGCCAACATCGGTCTTTCCCAAAGCGGCTCTTTCATCATATGGGTCAATCGGGGGGACTGCTTGAGGCTTTTCCACTTTGTTTCGTCCTCCACTTTGTATTTGAGTTCGATCTCCATTTTCATCGTCCTTTCTCCTAGATTATCTTTCATGTGGTTGTGTATTTGTCGATTAAAATGCTAAAGATAAAGGCCCTTCTTATCCTATTAATATAGGTATGCCTATGCTTTTTCCCTGGAAGGCATGGGCAAACCTTACTTTTCCAACATAGAAATGATAAAATACACAGATTCCTTTCCTTCTATTCGGCCTCTCACAAGGTATTGTTGACGGGAACCCTTTATTTATATGCACTAATATCATTTGTGGATAGTGGTTTTCTTCATTGGGGCGCGAATTGTTGACATTGGTTGTGAATTCTAATATCATTAAAAGGAAATACTTTATTTTAGTGTTGCGTCCGGGTGACCTTTACACCCGGCCTTCTTTATGAATTATACCATGTCTCATCCGGTATTTCCTAGGGCTACCCTAAAAACCAAGGAGGATCATCATGTACGAACAGAACAGTTCCACAGCCCCAAGCCCCACCACCTTCCGCTATTTGAGGCAACTCAAAAAATCTTGGTGGATCCCCACCATCTTATTGGTTATCCTAGCGGTGGCAGGCTTCCTATTTGCCCAGCTCACCTATAAACCTACCTATTCCTCCACCGGCTCCTTCTGGCTACAGCTTTACAGCCAAGATAGCGAAGGCAATCCCAAATTGGTAATGAGCGATATCCAGGCGGCCAGTGGTTTGGCTCAAACCTATCAATACTTTTTGACCGGAGCCGATACCATTGATTATGTATTGGAACAAACCGGTTTGGACCTACAGCCTGGAGCTGTGAAAAAGATGGTGTCCATCAGCCAGGCTACCGGCAGCGTGTTGGAACTGAAGGTCACGGCCTCCGATCCGGACACCGCCTATCGTTTGGCCGTGGCCTATATGGACGCCATTGATATTGTGGTCAATCCTAGGGATGATAATTCCTCCAGTTCTGGCACTGCCTTTGTCAACTCTGTCCAGAAAATCCAGCCCCGCATGGCCCAAAGCCCTAATCCTGATTATAAGAAAATTTTATATCCCACCGCCGGCGCTCTGCTGGGCCTGGCCGTTGGCCTCTTTTTGGTTTGGATCATCACCCGTTTCTCCCACACCATCCAGAGTGAAGAGGACATTTATGATTTACTGCCGGTTAAACTGCTTACCACCATCCCTACCATCAGTTCTAGGAGCCGTTCCAAAAAAGGGGATTCCAGCTTATTGATCTCTCCTCGGTCGGATTTTTCCTATGTAGAATCCTATAAGAGCTTACGGGTGCGTGTGGAAAATTTAGCGGCCGAACGGGGGTATAAGAAATTTATCGTCACCAGTACCCTAGCCGATGAAGGCAAATCCACAGTAGCAGCCAATCTTGCCATTGCTTTGGCACAGAAAGGGAAAAGAGTCCTTTTGATGGATGTGGACTTACGCCGTCCCACCCAGCATAACCTGTTCCAGCAGTCCAGCCAACGTGCCAAGGGTTTGTCCAATATTTTGACCGGCTCTGTTTACCCTATGGACGCCATCCATCAAAATGAGAAATACGGCGTATCCATTCTTTACAGCGGCAAAGCAACCGACCAGGCCTCTGAACTCCTGGGCAATGATCTTATGCAGGAATTCTTTAAGATTGTAGAACCCAACTTTGACTTTATTATTATTGATACTCCGCCGGCCCATGTGGTATCCGACGCCATGACCATGCGTCGCTTTGCCGATGCCACTATTCTGGTGATCCGTCAGGATTTCACTCCTTCCAATACCATCCGTCATACCCTGGATGACTTGGATTCCGATGAAACACCAGTTATCGGCTGTGTGCTCAACGGCGTGGCCCGTCCCAGCCGCCTACTGGGATATAGCCGGTATGGTTCTACCTATTACTACGGCTATCGTGAATCGGATCTCTCCCACTCCCAGGGCTCCAAAAACAGTCATCGAAATACCCGAAATGGATAGTGAACCACATCTGGGGAGGATTTGACAATGCTAAAAATGGCCTTTTTTCACGACCATCCCATGATCCAGGATGACGAGGGGAATTACTATGCTCTCAATTTACCCTATACTTTGTGGCGGGATCGATATCTCCCTTGTTTTGACCGCATCACAGTGGTGTGCCGATTAAAAGACAGCTCCTCTATGACGCCGGCTCAGAAAAAAGGATACAGCCGTGCGGATGGTCCAAATGTAACCGTACGTCCGGCTTTGGCCTATCACAGCCCCCCTGATGCGGTACTCCATCATAAGGAAGTTGCGGGGCATATCCGAGAGGTCTTGTCCCAAGTAGACTGTGCTGTCATCCGTATGCCCAGCGTCATCGGGGCCTTGGCTTGCCGTGAGGCCATCCGGATGGGCAAACCCTGGGCTTTGGAAGAGGTGGCTTGCGCATGGGACTCCTTGTGGAATTACGGACGCTTGTCTGGTAAGCTTTTTGCCCCTGTCATGTTCCTGACCAACCGGCATTACGCCAAAAAAGCCCCGCGAGTGGTATATGTCACACAAAATTTCCTTCAGGGACGGTATCCTTCCCGAGGCATCCAGACCGGTGTCTCCAATGTATTCATCAATGCCCCTGGTCCAGAAGTATTGGAACGGCGTCTCAAACGCATTCAAAGCCGTCCTACGCCCCTTCAATTCGGCCTAATGGGATCGCTGGATGTCCGTTTTAAAGGGCATGAGACAGCTCTCAAGGCGTTAAGCTCTGTCAAGGACCAGCTTCCCCCTTTCCAGCTGAGATTCTTAGGGGGCGGCGATCCGGAACAGTGGAAACCTTTGGTACAATCCCTAGGACTTACCGATCAGGTGGTATTCTGTGGCACCCTACCGGCGGGAGAAGCTGTGCTAAATTGGATGGATGAAACCGATATCTTTCTCTGTCCCAGCCTGCAAGAAGGCCTTCCCAGGGGGCTTGTGGAGGCCATGAGCCGGGGATGTCCCTCTTTGGGTGCCGTTACAGGTGGTATTCCGGAGCTTTTGGGGGATGCTTACCTACACCCTAAAAAGAAATGGCGTAAGTTGGCTGACCAAATAGTCCGCCTTGTCCAGCATCCAGAGGAGATGGAACGGTGTGCCAGGGATAATTCCGCTGTAGCCGCTACTTTCTCCAAAGAAGTCTTGGATCAGAAACGTTTTGCCTTCTGGAAGGCATATGCACAGGAAGTAAAAGAAGGCCGTGCAAAATAATTTGCATAGTTTTCATTCAAATTCATATGGTTCCGGCCGTCAAGTTTATCTTGGCGGCTTTTTTGCATCTTGTTTTCCACAGGATACCCACAAACGGTGGAAAACCTATTTGTTTTATCCTATCCTTTTCCCTCCCAGCCAGGTGCGATGTGGCTGCGGACTCTGTCCGCCGTATATTTTCCTTTTTCTTTGCCAACAATAGGAGTATCTTATATTTTCTTCTTCATGGGAGGTACTCCTCTATGATCTTTCGCACTGATTTGGCCGTGGAATGCCGGGAACTGGCGGGAAAATCCCTGCCGGACGGCGTCAGTTACCACGAGGAAATAAAAGGGGATATTAAAACCATTTCTATGCACATCCAAAACAAGCGGGGAAGTGAGGCCCTAGGAAAGCCTCAAGGCCATTACTTGACGGTGGAAACGCCTCCCTTTTCCGAGGCTGGGGAAGACATTGACTCCCGTTTCACAGCTGTCTCTCAAGCTCTCTCCTCTCTTCTGCCCAAGGAGGGTTGTATCCTAGTGGTAGGGCTGGGCAACTCCGCCATCACCCCTGACGCACTTGGTCCCCGTACAGCGGCTAAGGTACTGGCCACCCGCCATTTAAAAAAAGAATTTATCCGGGCATCCGGCTTGGAAGGCCTTCGCGCTGTGGCGGTATTGGCTCCTGGAGTGCTGGGCCAGACCGGCATGGAGACAGGAGAATTGCTGGCAGGTGTGGTCCAACATGTCCACCCATCGGCTGTCATCGCTGTAGACGCTTTGGCCTCCCGCAGTTTAAGTCGTTTGGGGTGCACGGTACAGCTATCTGATACCGGCATCACACCAGGCGCCGGTGTGGGCAACCGCCGCACCCTTATCAACCAGGAGTCTTTAGGGGTACCTGTCATCGCTATGGGCGTCCCCACGGTGGTAGACGCCCTCACCCTAGCTGCTGATCTTACCCATCCTATGCCCGAAGACGAACCCACCATCCGCAAAAAAATGGAGCCCCAAGGCCGAGGTATGGTGGTCACTCCCAAGGAAATCGATCTGCTAATCGATCGGGCTGCTTTTCTGTTGTCACTCTCCATTAACGCCGCCTTACAGCCTACCCTATCCCCACAGGATTTAGTGGCGTTAGTATCCTGAAGGTAGGCCTGCATAGGGTTAAAAAAGCAAAAATGCATATTGTGTTTCACTTTAATAAAATACACAATATATAGTGTCAAATCTATGGTTTTGCCAAACACATCACAAAGTATACTGCCGAAACCGCTTGTATCCCCTTTGGTTTTGTGCAAATTTTCATTCATAAATAGCAACTTGCACAAACTAGAATGATATTTTTTTACACTTGAAAAAATTCAATTTTCTCATATTATGCATTACAAAAGAGTGAAAAAATAGTTACAAACAAGTTACAAGTTATATTTTGTACAACTAAATTCTTATTTTTTCATCTCAATTGTGCATTTCTACAAGAAAGCAATTTCATTTAAAAACAAATGTTTCAAACGCATGTTCAGTACCAAATCTTCCAAAAAACAGGACAACATCCCTTTGAGGGACCTTCCAGTTTGTATGGAATGACCAAATCAGATCCCTTGATGCGGTTTGACAGTGGCCTCCATCCGGCATTATAATAGGCGAGGCTCAAGCAAAGGGCCTATTTCTACTTTGATTTCGTTGCTACCATGGCTCAATGGGAGCCAATCTTTTTTGAGTAAGGGGTAATCGACATGACAGACAAGAAACGTTTAACAGAGCGGATGTCTAATATTTTGAAGAGCCGGATGTCTGCCGTTATTCTTCTCGCGACTGCTTGTGCCGCTGTCTTTATTCTCGCAGCTTACAATGTGCAGACCGTCACTATTTTTGACGGCAATCAGTCCCGTTCCATCGCCACCACCACTGAGGATACCGGCGCTGTACTGGAACTGGCAGGTGTATCCGTCTCCGACAAGGACTATGTGGATAGCCGCGATACCAACACCGGCGACCGTGAGATCACCATCCTGCGTGCCAATGAAGTGCCCTCTTTGCCTGTTAATACTGTAACAGCCGATGCAAAATCGGTGACCGTCTCTTACTATGGCATGTTGGCCGAGTACGGTTCTACTGAGGAAACCGACGGTTCGGTCGAGTATAAAACGGTTGAAGTAGAAAAAGAAATTCCCTTTGAGCAGATTGAGCGCACCAGTGCGTCTCTTCCCAAGGGCACCCGTAAGTTGGAGACCGCCGGTCAGAACGGTGTGGCCGCCACTGTTTATAAGCAGAAGATTGTAGGTGGCCGGGTTGTCGAATCGGTCTTAGAGGGTGACGTTGTCAAACAGGAGCCTGTGGACGAAGTCACTTTGGTGGGTACCTATGTGTACACCCCTGTTACCAGTGGTTCCACCATCTCCCAGTTGGATGCCTCCTCTGTGGCCCTTGATGCCAACGGCATGCCCATCTCCTACAAAAAGATTATCACCGGTTCGGCCACTGCTTACAACGGCCCCGGTAAATTCACTGCCAGCGGCCGTCCCGCTATGAAGGGCCACGTGGCGGTTGACCCCCGTGAAATTCCCTATGGCACCCGTCTTTACATTGTATCGGCCGACGGCAAGTTTAATTACGGCTATTGCATCGCCGCAGATACCGGCGGGTTTGTCTACAATAGCAATACTGTTGTGGATTTGTTCTTCGATACCTACGCTGAGTGCGCCCAATTTGGCCGCCGTGATGTCATTATCTACGTCCTTTAAAAAGTAGGACTGCAAAGTATGTAAAAGAGTTTATTCATTAAACGGGAACTTTTTCGTAGTAAGAAAAATGTATTTAGCGATGGGCGAATAATGCCCATCGCTTTTTGCTTGGAGATCTATTTTCAGCCATGTCCCCCTAGGCGTTGCGTACGGACAAATGATTATATCCATTGCCCGTACCTATTTTTACCTGTGCGGATTAGAACCCAATCTGACGTGCTAGTTGCTTGAGCGTCTCCGCCGATTGCTGCAAGGCCCTTTTTTCCTGTTGGTTTAACTTGACCTCCAGCACATGAGACGCACCGCTGCGGTCCACTACGGTAGGAGCACTGAGGCACACGTCCTCAACGCCATATTCCCCATGAAACAGGCTGGATACTGTCAAAATAGAACGCTCATCCCGAAGGATGGCTTCCACAATACGACTCACTGCCAAAGCGATGGCGTAGTAAGTGGCGCCCTTTTTGAGTATAATGTCATAAGCGGCGTTCTTGGTCTCCTCGAAAAGTTCCTGTTTGCCCACGCCGCGGATATCACATCGCTTACATTGGTCGCAGAATTCCTTCACATCCACGCCTGCTACGGTGGTCAGGCTCCAGGCTGCCAATTCAGAATCGCCGTGCTCCCCCATGATATAGGTGTGGATATTGCGGGGGTCTACATTAACCCGCTCACTGATGAGGAATTTAAGGCGGGCGGTATCCAGCACTGTACCCGATCCAATGACGCGATGGTAAGGCAGTCCCGACAGCTTACAAGTGATATACGTGAGAATATCCACGGGATTTGTGACGATCAGCCAGATGGTATTGTCGCCGCTATAGGGGCGCAGTTGATTGACGATGTCCCGGAAGATCTCAGCGTTTCGCTTTAGCAGGTCGATGCGGCTTTCCCCCGGCTTCTGATTGACGCCGGCTGTGATGATAATAATGTCCGATCCCTCTACTGCACTGTAGTCCCCGGCCGTTACCTTGACCGGCGAAAGAAAACTCATGCCGTGATTCATATCCATGGCATCGCTTTCAGCCTTGTCTCGATCCAAATCAACCAGCACGATTTCCGAAGCCAGCCCGTTTATCATCAACGTGTAGGCGGTGGTGGATCCTACAAATCCCGCCCCGATGATGGAAATTTTTCCTTTAATCAATGGTTTCACCTCCCTATGTTCATTGTTTGTCCATCGGCCATGTTTTATCCATGGCAAAACAGGAGCTCGTGTCCTATTTTTGGATGTGCGGTTTTTCCATCAAGAAACGCTTGACTTTTTTATTTCAATAATGTTATAGTAATATGGGTTAAACTTAATAGATTTGTCCTATTTTTGAGGTCTAATCCAGGGAATTTTTACCAGTTTATCTTTTGGGAGGGAACTTTTATGTTTTTTTCCGGCATTGCTATGATGCTGATCGGATCATTGCTCACCATAGCATCGCAGGTGTTGTTGGCTGTTTGTGTTTATAACGACGCCAAATCCCGCGGCGATCAAAACGCCACTTTATTTGCTGTGCTGTCTGGCGTGTTGGGCTTTATCCCCGCCATCATTTACCTGGTGGTGCGTTCCACTTCAGGCCCCGGTACCGCTTTGATGTGCCCCAACTGCGGCGTTGTACTTCCTGCCGGTGCATTCAATTGCCCCAATTGCGGTATGCCCCATCCCAAAGCTCGCATCATCCCTCCGGATGCCGATGCCCGTTCCAGGCGGGCAAAAGGTCTGCTGATCGGCTGGATTGTATCTTTTGTGCTTTCCATTGTGCTGATGATCGTAGGTGGTGTATTAATGGGCATGGGCGCTTTTTCCTTGGCCCAAGATTACAGCTCCAATTCGCACCGTTACTCCTATAGCTACCAGGACTCTTTGGATCATTACCTGAACGATTACTATTATTAATGTCATTGGAAAAACCTGTGCAACTTTCCCAGTATGGGATGCTGCACAGGTTTTTTTGTGGGATTATTTCCCATCCCCTCCTTGATTTTTACAAAGCGCCTTGCTATAATGGAGCAAATTTTATTTACTCCATTTTTGGGACAAGAAATGAGGTATTCACTATGCTAGCCGTCTCTCATCTGACCAAACGGTATTCTTCCACATTGGCCAACGACGATATTTCCTTTGTGGTCCAGCCGGGCGAGGTATCTGTCCTACTGGGGCCCAACGGCGCCGGTAAATCCACTTCTGTCAAATGCATTGTGGGCCTTCTCCGCTTTGAGGGGGATATCACGGTATGTGGTCATCCCAACAAGTCGCTGGAGGCAAAACGGGTTCTGGGTTACGTGCCGGAGATGCCGGCCCTCTATGAACTTCTAACGGTGGAGGAACACTTGGAATTTATCGCCCGCGCCTATGAGCTCAAGGATTGGAAGCCATGGGCTCAGACCCTCATGGACCGCTTTGAGCTGACCGATAAAAAGGATAAGCTGGGTAGTGAATTGTCCAAAGGCATGCAGCAAAAGGTGAGCATCTGTGCTGCCTTATTGCCGGTCCCTAAGGTGGTACTGTTTGACGAGCCGATGGTGGGCCTGGACCCCCATGCCATTAAGGAACTCAAAAAGCTATTTTTGGAACTGAAACAGGGCGGATGTTCGGTGATTATTTCCACCCATATGCTGGACAGCGTGGAAGAACTATGGGATTCGGCCCACATTATGATGGGCGGGCGCATTGCCGCTTCCCGTACAAGGGAGGATATCCAGCGTCAAAACGAGAGCCTGGAGGATCTGTTCTTCCAGATCACCGAGGGGGGTTCCAAATGAATGCCCTGGTTTACCTTCCCCTCACCTCCATTAAGAATAGCATCAAGCAGCTGAAAAATAAGCCATCCCGGCTGGTGGGCTATTTGGTAGTGGCCTGTATCTTCGTCATGCTGCTGTTTACCTCTTTCTTTAGCCCGGAACCTACTCGGGAGGATTTCCCGGAAGCTGATATCCGCGTGCTGGGTCTTATCATCATTGGCCTGGGCATCCTGTTCTTTGGCCTTTATGTCTACCAAGGCCTTTCCCGCGGCAGCAGCTTTTTCTCCTTGCCGGACGCCAATCTGTTGTTTTGCGCCCCTGTGTCGTCCAAACGCATCCTGGTGTACGGCCTACTCAAGCAGATGGGCATTACCGTCCTGGCCGGCATCTTTATTTTGTTCCAGCTTCCAAACCTCCGCAATTTTTTCGGCCTGGGTGTGGATGCTATGGTCTATATCTTCATCGGCTATGTGCTCATGCTATTTCTGGGCAACCTTTTCTGCATCTGGCTCTACGCTGCGGTCAACCAATCCCCATCCCGCAAGAGGATGGTCAAAATAATCCTGATGGCTCTTGCCGCAGCAGTACTGATCTGGTTTGGCGTAGAGGCTACTGTGACCAAAGACATCTATGGATCGATGATCAAGGTGTTTGATTCCTTTGCCCTGACCTGTATCCCCATTATGGGATGGATCAAAGGCTTTATCATGGCTGCCATCACCGGTTCCTGGGTGGAGGCGGTGATCTGGCTCCTCTTATCCCTGGCAGGCGGCGGATTGATGATCTTGGGTGTCCTTCGTTCGGACGCCGACTATTATGAAGATATCCTTTTGTCCACCGAGACCACCTATCAGGCCAAACAAGCCCAAAAAGAGGGAAACCTCAACATGAGTATTGGAAAGGCCAAGGTCAAGGAGGGCGATACCGGCCTCAAGGGAGGCAAAGGCGCAAGCACTTTCTTTTACCGCCGGCTGCGGGAGAACCGTAAAAAACACATCCTTTGGATGGACGGCGTCAGTTTGATCTATTTGGCCATGGCCTTGTTGTTCGGCTTTATCTTCCGGGAGGATATGCAGGCCGGCGATCTCTTCCCTCCCATCTTTATCTTGGCCATGTCGGCCTACATGGGGATGATCTTTAGCTGCGTCACCGGATTCGCAAAGGAGATCACCAAGCCTTACATCTATCTGATCCCTCAATCCCCTTTTAAGAAGCTTTTGTGGTCGGCAGCCTACGACTGCCTCAAACCGTTTGGCGACGCTTTACTCGTCTATGGCATCCTGGTATTGGTGGGTGGATGTCCCCCACTAGCTGCCGTCACCTATGGCTTGACCTTTGGCAGTTTCTATTCCCTCTACGCTTGCTGCAACATCCTGATGCAACGCATCTTTGGTTCAGGTACCGGGAACAGTGTCACATCCCGTCTCACCAAGGGGCAGGGTATGCTGTTCCTGCTGTACATGCTGGCGGTGATGATTGTCCTGGCCCCCGGTATCGTAGCGAGCGTAATCATAACCTTGGCTTTGCCTGGGAGTATACAGGCTTTGGGCATCCTGGCCCTATTTGTGTGGAATATGGGACTCTCGGCTGTGGTATTGGTTCTCAGCCGCAATGTGCTCAACAACATGGAGTCCTAAAGGAATAACTTATCCCATTGTTACATATTGGTAGAAACGGAGGAACATCCCTATGTATGATCTAATCCCCTTGGGAAAACGGGCCAAAGAGGCGGCCCGTATCTTGGCAACTGCCTCTACATCTCAGAAAAACAAAGCCCTTCTTTGCGTGGCCGACGCCCTTGTAGAACATATGGAGGGCATTCTCTCGGCTAACGGCCAGGATCTGGAGGCCGGACGCAAGGCCGGGCTACGTCCCTCCCTGCTGGACCGGTTAAGCCTTAGTGAAGAGCGCATCCACGGCATGGCCGAGGGGGTCCGCAAAGTGGCCTCCCTTCCGGACCCGGTGGGACAGCAATTGGAAGGCAGGACATTGGAAAACGGCCTCAAATTGACCAAAATCCGTGTACCTATGGGGGTCATCGGCATCATTTATGAAGCCCGTCCCAATGTGACATCGGATGCCGCCGCCCTGTGTATCAAGGCGGGCAATGCCGTCATCTTGCGGGGCGGCAAGGAAGCCTTCCAGTCCAATATGGCCATCTGCGGCGTCATGCGGGACGCCTTTGAAAAGGCCGGCCTCCCGGCCGACTGCGTCCAACTCATCGAGGATACCTCCCGGGAAACCGCCACGGCCCTCATGCGTCTCAACGATTATTTGGATGTGCTCATTCCCCGAGGAGGCGGTGGACTTATCCGTTCCGTGGTGGAAAACGCCACTGTCCCGGTCATCGAAACGGGCGTCGGCAACTGTCATGTGTATGTGGAGCATACAGCTGACCTTCATATGGCTACAGATATTATCTTTAATGCCAAAACATCCAGGCCCTCTGTGTGCAATGCCATTGAGACGGTCCTGATCGACCGGGAGATTGCCCAAAAAGCACTTCCCATGATCTACGAGAAACTCAAGGAGAAGTCGGTGGAAGTGCGCGGATGCCCGGAGACTTTAAAGATCCTGCCCGACGCTGTTCCCGCTACGGAGGAGGATTGGGGCACGGAATATCTGGACTACATCCTCTCTGTCAAAGTGGTGGACGGAATCGATGAGGCCATCGACCACATCACCCAGTACGGCAGCGGCCACAGCGAATGCATTGTGACCTCCAACTATTTTGCCGCCCAGGCCTTCACCGATCGTGTGGATGCGGCAGCAGTGTACGTCAACGCCTCTACCAGGTTCACGGATGGTGAACAACTGGGTATGGGAGCGGAAATCGGTATCTCTACCCAAAAATTGCACGCCCGCGGGCCCATGGGCCTGCCGGAACTGACTACCTGTAAGTTTATCATCCAGGGCTGCGGACAAATCCGCTGACGTCCTGCGGGCGGTGCAACAATAAGGAGGATCCTTTTATGCGCCGCAAACGACGTCCCTTTGCCCGTTCGGCCCATGTTGCTACCTCAATCCGTGCTGTAGTAGCCCTACTGTTGGTGTCGGCCGGTATCGCCTTGTTCCTGTGGGCAAGGGGGGGAGCCATCTCCCTGGATCAGCAGAAAAAGGCCCAGATGGAGCAGTTGCTTGCCCCCATCGTCATGGCCGACGCCCCTGCCTTTTCCTCTGCAAGCCAGCTTCCAGAGGATTTGATTTGCAAGATCAGCTTATTGTCTGTTCTCATCCAAGACAGTGGGAGCGGCAGCCTGACCGATGATCAGGATCGCCGTATCGTCCCCCTGGAATTGGTGGAACAACAAGGCCATAGGTTGTTTGGAGATAGTGTCAAGGTGGTCCCCTCAAACCTGACTATTGGAGAAGTCCAGGCAGAGTACCAGCAATCCGACGGCTGTTTCCATGTACCTATCACCATCCAGGCAGGATTTTACACCCCTGAAGTACAGGGCATCCGGGAGGGCGGCGGAAAACTGACTGTATATATCGGTTATCTTCCAGCCGACGGATGGGGAAAACAAGGGGATCAATGGGTCTCCCCTTCCCCTATAAAATTTATGGAAGTGACCTTATCAGGCTCAAAAGATTCTCCTATCATTCAGTCCATGGCTCAAAGCGGTGGGCAAATAGAATAAAATAGCAAAGCCGTGGGTGCAAAAGTACTCACGGCTTTGCTATTTTACATCGGATCATACGGGCTTACTATAAAATTAAAAAGAGGAATGGGTGAAGTTTTCCACCGATTCTTCTTTTTCTGTTGAAAACTTTTTAGAATCGAAAAATCACACCTACCACAGCGGCAGCTGCAATATACAAAATAGGATGTCCTTTTCCCTTAAGCAACAAGGATGCTAGCATCAAGACGGCAAATAGAACCAGCGCCTTGACGTCAAACAGATCCACAATGTTCCAGGAGGCGGTAAATTGGTCCAGGGTGAGGATCGAGACCTTAAGCACTTCAAATCCAGCGGCTGCAATTAACGCCGTCACCGTGGGACGAAGGCCGTAAAAGGCCGACTTTACCAACTTATTTTCGCTAAACTTGCTTAAGAACTTGGCGATGATCAAAATAATGATGATAGAGGGCAAAACAAGGGCCGTCGTGGCCACAAAACTACCTAAAATCCCCCCCGCATGATAGCCGGCATAGGTGGCCATATTGACGCCGATAGGGCCTGGCGTGGATTCGGAAATGGCGATCATATCGGCCAGCATGGACTGGTCAAACCATTGGGGATATTTATCGGCCATATCGTATAAGAAAGGCAGCGTTGCCAATCCCCCGCCGATGGCGAATAAGCCAGTCTTAAAAAATTCATAGAAAAGAAGCAGATAAGTCATGCCTCATCGCCTCCCTTCCGGGTTTTTTTCTCCCGTTTGACAAAAATCCCCACCAGTATGGAAGCCACGATTAAGATAATAGGAGACAAATCGAAAATCAAAGTTAGGAGAAGCGAAACCACAAAGATGACAATACCGATCCAGTCTTTGACGCCGCTTTTCCACAATTTCACAATGGCATTGACAATGAGCACCGATACCGCCACGCGGATCCCAGCAAAGGCGTGCTGCACCCACTCCAGATGGGCAAAATTGCTGATGAAAGCGGCGATCACTAATATAATAACAAAGGATGGAAATACTACGCCTGCCGTAGCCACAAATCCGCCTAAAATCCCTCCGTACTTATAACCGATAAAAGTAGCGGTATTGACGGCGATCACCCCCGGCGTACATTGGCCGATGGCAAAATAGTCCATCAGTTCTTCGTCGGTAGCCCAATGATGCTTTTCCACCACTTCCTTCTGAAGCATAGGGAGCATGGCATATCCGCCGCCAAAGGTCAATGCCCCGATCCGGCAGAAGGTCCAAAATAACGTCCACATGAGCTTTCCTCTTTCCCTACGTGACATTTTCTCCATCGTCTTCATCCCCTCGATGTCAAATTGATAGTTCTGTATTATGATACCCTCTTTTAAGGCAACAAACAAGCAAATTCATGTAAAATATAAAGAGGAAAGTCTTTAGTTCGTATATCACCATTGAATTGGATAAATCCAATAAAAAAGACCTGATCGTGTGATCAGGTCTTTTTTTCTGTACCCTAAAAACTGAACAAAGGGTGGACACGGAGGAAGCCAAGGAAGCTTCATGTAGGTCAAGCCCTCGGACGATTAGTACTGCCAAGCTGAACGTGTTACCACGCTTACACATGCAGCCTATCAACCTTGTAGTCTT
>CAJFOZ010000002.1 GCA_904397895.1 uncultured Clostridia bacterium | reverse complement strand
TCCAACGATACGGGTTCCTGAGCCACACGCATAATCTCCCGCACTTTTGTGACCGGCATATCCAGTTCTACAGCGATTTCCTCGGCCGTAGGTTCATGGCCGCTCTTATGCAGCAGAGAACTGCTGGCCTTCTTCACTTTATTGATGGTTTCCACCATGTGCACAGGGATGCGGATGGTACGGGCCTGGTCGGCAATGGCACGGGTAATAGCTTGACGGATCCACCAAGTAGCATAGGTGGAAAACTTAAATCCTTTGGTATAATCGAACTTCTCCACCGCTTTGATAAGGCCCAGATTGCCCTCTTGGATCAGGTCCAAGAACTGCATGCCGCGGCCCACATACCGTTTTGCAATGCTGACCACCAAACGCAAATTTGCCTCCGACAAACGCTTGCGTGCAGCCGGGTCCCCGGCCTGGATGCGCATGGCCAGTTCCACCTCTTCCTCTGGAGTGAGAAGAGGCACACGCCCGATTTCTTTGAGATAGACTTTAACCGGGTCGTCGATGGCGATGCCTTCCGTGCTCAAGACGGTTTCTAAATCTTCATCATTGCCACCGGAATCGGCTGCCAAAGCTACATCGGCCGTCGGATCGCTAAAGTCGTCTACAATCTCAATGTTCTGGCTCTCCAGATTATCGTAGAGCTTTTCCATTTGCTCGGTGTCAAAATCCAGCTCCTCTAAAGCGTCCAGGATCTCCTGCATGGTTAGTTTGCCTTTTACTTTTCCCTGATCCACCAGCTCTTTGAGGGTGTTTTTCTTGTTTTCAGTAGCGGCCATTGGCTAACATCCTTTCTTTTTCAGCGACGATATATACGCAGCACATTCCTCCGGACTCATGGAGGCAATGTCTTTTACTTGATTTTTTTCATATTCCTGCAACACCGTTTCGATGCAGTCATGCAGTTCCTGTAAGCTGTCCCCTGTGTTCTGGAGGGCAGCGCGACGGGCCGCGATGCCGGAAATGCTGGACATTTCCTCCACTGAGAATTGCTCTCCCAAGTTGGCAAGCAGCATGGCCGGGTCGGTGACGCCGGCCTCTAGTTCCCTACACACCGCCTCATAAACCCGGCGATGGAAAGAGGTGAGGAATCGGTCGCTGGGTAACTTGCTTTGTACGCGGGACACATAATCGGGGTTTTGTATGAGGATTGCCAGGACGGCTTCCTCCGCCCGGGCGGCGCGGGGATATTTACTGCGTTCAGGATTGACCTGGTCGGTATACCCGGCCGTCTGTTTTTGAATTTCCCGGAACTGCCGGCGCTTTAGGATGCGGCTGTTTTTCCGCCGCTGATCCCGGACCTGGCTGAGCAACGTATCCCGTGATACCGACAGCTCCTGTGCCAACCGGCCGGCATAAATTTCACATTCCAACGGATTCTCGATAGTGGCAAGCACCTTGACGGCCTCTTCCAAAAAGCCCACATTGCCGTCGGGTGTGGTTAAATCAAACCGGTTTTTGACCGTCTGAAGCCGGTAGGCCACATCCCCTTCGGCCCCCTCCACCAGCATCTGAAACCGTTCGGGGCCATTGCGGCGGATAAATTCGTCCGGATCCTTGCCGTCGGGCAGGTTTAGGAGCCGCACTTTTAACCCTGCATCCCGCAGGATGCCGATGTCCCGCGCTGCCGCTTTGACGCCCGCTTCGTCAGCGTCGCCGGCCACCACCACCTCCGGCACATACCGGGCCATGAGACGAGCCTGCTGGGGAGTAAGGGCCGTCCCCAAGGCGGCTACTGCGTTGTGGAACCCCGCCTGATGCATGGCGATGACGTCCATATATCCTTCGGCCAGGATCAAAAAGCCATCCTTGGCGTTTTTGGCTAAGTTCATAGCAAAAAGGTTCATGGTCTTTTTGTAGACCATGGTGTCGGACGTGTTGATATACTTAGGCTTGGCGTCGTCCAGCACCCGGCCTCCGAAACCGATGACATTGCCCCGCAAATCGATAATGGGGAAAATGACCCTGTTTCGGAATTTATCGTAATGGCCGCCGCTGCGGCGTGGGATGAGCAAATCGGCCATCTGGGCTTGTTCTGGAGAATATCCTTTTGACCGAAGGTAACGGGCCAAGGTATCCCAACTGTCCGGCGCGAAGCCAAGCCCAAACCGCTTGATGGTCTGGTCGGAAAGCCCCCTGCTATGAAAATACTGAAGCCCAGCTGCTCCGGCCGGCGTATACAAGGTATGGTAAAAGAAACGGGCGGCCGTCCGGTTGATCTCCAGGATGGAGGCCTTGAGTTTCGCCTGGCCGTCGTCCACCTGGTCCTCCGGCATGGCGAGGCCAGAACGGCCTGCTAAAAAACGCACCGCTTCCAAATAATCCAAATTCTCAATGCGGCGGATGAAGGTAATGGCATCCCCAGACGCACCGCATCCAAAGCAATAAAAGGAGTTGTTTTCCGGATAAAGGGTAAAGGAAGGCGTTTTTTCACTGTGGAAGGGGCAAAGCCCCACCAAGTTCCTACCGCGCCGTTTTAAATTGACATAAGAGGAAACCACGCTTTCAATATCATTGCGTGCTTTGAGTTCCATCATAAAGCTTTCGGGCAACGGCAAAAAAAGACCTCCTTTTGGGATTTTACAGTTTAGCATCCGGATGGTATCCTATGCACCAGACGCTGCCGATATGCATCATCGGCCTCAGTCCTGGAATCATCCGGTTAAATGCTCCACCGTTTGGGCACATACAGCGCTTCAAAGGTCTGGACAGCGTACTGATCGCTCATGCCGGCGATGTAGTCCAACGCCGCGCGTTCGCCTCCATCCCGCTCCCGAATGAGGGCAAATTCACCGGGCAACTTGTCCGGATGCATGACAAAATGGCAGTAAAGATGCTGGATCAGAGCGATGGCTTTTCCCTCTTCGCTTTTTGCTTTGGGGTTGGTATAAACCCGGTCAAACATAAAGCTGTGCAGCTCATCAAACCGTTTTTGGACCTCTCCCCCCAGGCAGATGGTATCGCTGCTGTGCTCTACTACGGAATTGATAAGCGTCGTAATACGCTCAGTCCGGCTCCGGCCCAACACACGATGAATCTCTTCCGGGATATCATCCTCCCGGAGCACGCCGCCTCGGATGGCATCCTCGATATCATGGTTGATGTAGGCGATGCGGTCGGCTAAACGGACCACTCGTCCCTCCAAGGTGGAGGCCTCCTCCCCGGTGGTATGGCGCTCGATGCCATTGATGACTTCCCAGGTCAAGTTGAGGCCCTTCCCTCCTTTTTCCAGCTTTTGCACCACCCGGACGCTTTGGTCATAATGGGTGAAACCGCAGGGGGAAACCTGCCGCAACGCACGTTCCCCCGCATGCCCAAACGGGGTATGCCCCAGATCGTGCCCTAGGCTGATGGCCTCGGTCAAATCCTCGTTGAGCTGGAGGGCCCGTGCGATGGTCCTTGCTACCTGGGCCACCTCCAAAGTATGGGTTAAACGGGTGCGGTAATGGTCCTTCTCCGGCGAGAGGAACACCTGGGTTTTATGCATCAGTCGGCGAAACGCCTTGCAGTGGAGGATGCGATCCCGGTCCCTCTGAAAAGGCGTCCGAAGAGGGCACTCTTCTTCCGGGCGCTCCCTCCCCTTGGTCTGAGCTGAAAGAACGGCTTTCGGAGACAAAAACTGGGCTTCAAATGCTTGCGTACGTTCCCGTACCGTCAAGACGCATCACCTCCATCGCAATTATCCTATTCAAAGAATAAATACGACAAAACTGTCCCAAAACCCTACTAAAAATCAACCCTTTTTTAAAATCAGCAATTTATACAGTTTCTCTTCCTATTTATAAGATTATTTTTCACATGGCATGTATTGAACTTCCGTAAACCGGGGAATGACCTCCCCACGGGTAGCGTCGGCCAATGCTTTTTCCAGTATCCCCACTTGTCCGCATGGAATGGAGAAGTTCACTACCACCACCATCCCAAACTGGGCGTCCTCTATCCTTCCTCCCAGCTGCGGGATCAGGGCCGCAATACGTCCATACTGGTTGTAGTCACAGGTCACCACCCCCAACTGACAGGGCTGCATGGTGACGATGCCGGCGGCATCTACCGCCACCCGTGCACCTTTGGAATAGGCTCTCACCAGCCCTCCCGTCCCCAACAGCACCCCGCCAAAATAACGGGTAACCACCACCGCTACGTCGGTAAGCCCTGCCCCTAGCAGCACGTCCAGCATGGGGACTCCGGCCGTACCTTGAGGTTCCCCGTCGTCGGAATAACGGCGGGTCTGTCCCTCCCGCAGCACATAGGCGTAACAGTTGTGGGTGGCGTCCCAATGCTTCGCCCGCATTTCATTGATAAAATCCAAGGCCTGCTGTTCGGTTGTCACCGGACGGATCCGTCCGATAAACCGGGAACGCTTTTCTACAAATTCATCCTCGCCGGGATGTAATATCGTCAGATAGGGTTGCATATTCATCCACCCGCCCTTTGCTCTAAGCGGAAAAAAGGGCGGCGTAACTCATAAAGTACGCCGCCCTTCAACCAGAAGCAATTATTTATCCTGCATATTGAAGCGCTTCTTAAAACGATCGACTCGACCGCCAGTGTCCACCAGCTTCTGCTTGCCGGTAAAGAAAGGATGGCACTTGGAGCAGATTTCAACGCGGATATCCTTTTTGGTAGAACGGGTCTCAATTACCTCACCGCATGCGCAGCGGATGGTGGTTGCTTCATACTTGGGATGGATATTTTCCTTCATTCTTGTCACCTCTTTCATGACCATATCGCTAGTATTTCTAATCTATCACAATCCACGCTAAAATGCAAGGAAAAAATGCATTTTTAACGCATCTTGCATTGAACTCCCCTTTATCATCAATCAAAAAGAGGCCGTTTTCTTCAAAACAGCCTCTTTTTTCCATGCTGTCAATCAGGCTAATTGCTGAGCGGGACGCCGTTTGCATCACAAGTGATGGATCCGGCCAGGATCAAAATCCCCTCTACCAATCCCCAAATCCCAGCTGCTATGGCTCCTATGCCGCAGGTGAGGATGGAGCCTACCGTGCAAAGTAGGATCTGAATAATTGCCTTGGTGGTATATCCCAAATAAAAATTATGTACCCCCAAGGAGCCTAGGAAAATACCCAACAGCCCCGCCGCTATTTTGGATTTTTGCTGTGCATAAGGGGGAGCCGACTGATACTGGGGCGGGTAAGGCTGCTTGGTGGATGCTCCGCAATGGACACATACCACTGCTAAAGGGTCGGTCTGCTGCCCGCAGTTTGCACAATAGGTATCGCCTTGTCCTACCGGTACACCACATTGCGCGCAAACATAAGCGCCGCTTGGCAACTGTGCTCCACAATTCTTGCAGTACACAGCAACACCTCCTATTTTCTAAGGTAAAGGCCGTCCCCCTTGCCGGATGCAAAAGAAGATATATGGCCCTCATATTTTATATTCTGATATCACCTTTATTGATACTACCGGATAAATTGACAAATCCCATAGTAGATCAATAATCAACTTTATTATATCCTATCCCTGTCAAAAATTCAACGTCATTGTGGGATCTGGTAAAATATAGTTGAGCTGTTCGATCTTCTCCCCGTGGCGTAGATAGATGCGGGGCACCCGTTTGCCAATCAGGCACATGGTTTCATAATTGATGGTACCGGCCAGTCCCGCCACCTCTTCGATGGGCAGGAACGCACCGTGGTCATGGCCAAACACCGTCACCGTCATGCCGGGCTGTACCTCCTGGTTGCCGCTGACGTCCAGCATCAGCTGATCCATACACACCCGTCCAATGACCCGGGCCCGCCGTCCAGCCACCAACATATCCGCCCGGGAGGACAGGCTGCGGGGATATCCGTCGGCATACCCGATGGATACTGTAGCAACCTGAGTGGGTTTTTGGGTCTCAAAGGTGCGGGAATAGCTGACTGTACTGCCCGCCTCCACCTCCTTGACCTGGGAGATGACCGTTTTCAACTCCATGGCTGGATGGAGATCCAGAGGAATGTCCATTTGATCCGAAGGCACGTTGCCGTAAAGGATGATGCCGGGGCGCACCATGTCCAGATGCATCTCGGGATGAGACATGACGGCGGCACTGTTGCAGCAGTGGCGCAGCTGGAAGGTGACGCCCTTTTCTTTTAGACCGGCGATAGCGCTGGTAAAAAGTTCATATTGCTTTAAGGTAAAAGATTCCTGTTGCCGGTCGTCGGCAGCGGCAAAATGGGTAAAAATCCCTTCCGGTTGAAGCGCAGGCAGACGGCTTGCCTCCATCATCTCGTCCAAAGCGCTTTGATTTTTCTGTTGGTCGTGGTATAGGAAACCAATCCGGCTCATGCCGGTGTCTACCTTCAAATGCATTTTTACTGTAACGCCGGTTTCCTCCGCCTTAAAGGAGAGGGCTTTTGCGTACTCCAACGAGAAAACGGTCTGGGAAATGCCGTTTTGAAACAACACTTCAGCCTTGCTGGGAGGCGTATATCCCAAGATCAAGATGGGTTGCTGGATGCCGCCTTCCCGCAGCTGCAACGCTTCCTCCAGATTGGAGACGCCAAACCATTCAGCTCCCAATTGGGCCAATTGTTGGGCCACGGGGATGGCTCCATGGCCATATCCGTCGGCTTTAACCACACACATCATCCGTGTTTCCGGCTTGAGTAAGCCGCGGATTTGACGATAGTTGTGTTCCAAAGCATCTAAATTGATCTCCGCCCAGGTGCGCTTTAAATAATTAACCATTCCTTCAGGCTCCTATTGTATCCATAATAATCGACATACCATTATCTGCCGGCAGGCGATTGCCCCTTTTCATCAAGGGCAGCCCCTAAACTTTAGCAGTCTTTTTATTATATGCCCAAGCACCCCTATTTTCAACCGCCTGCCTGGCAAAATCCTATCTAGTCTAGTAAAATATAGATTCCTAAATAGAGCTGCCTACCAAAAGGTTTCCTATAATAGAACAGCCTCTTATCCCCATATGTAAAAACAAAATCTTATTGATAAAATTCGTTGGATTTCCTGCCTTGGCAAGCAGCACTTAGCTTCTCAATCAAAGCTGCCACCAATCCTTCCGGTACGCTTCTGCTTTTCTTCGGACATATTTGAATACATCGCATACAGTTGATACAAATTTCCTCATCCACCTGCCTGCCGTCTCCAGAGATAGCTTTCACCGGGCATTTTTGCGCGCACAATCCACAGCTTACGCACGTCTTTTCATCCACTAAAATTGGCATCTTTGCGCCATGACTCTCCTTATATGGACGATTGCCCGGAAAGGACGGCCTGTCTCTTCTACCGTCTTTCACCTTTTGGGCGGCCGCTATGGAAAACCTCTGTATTTCTTCCTTATCCAGAGCATCCGGGCGCCCCTGACCAAAGATGTGCATAATGTTATGCTCGGTTGCAACAGCGCATCCTGCAATGACCTGAAAGCCGTTGTCCTCCACGCAATCGGCCAATTCCAATAACGCATCTTCATAAGCGCGGTTTCCAAAGGTGACGCAAAGGATTGCCGGCGTTTTTGCGCCATGAATATGGGAAAGACGCTCCACAGCTGTCTGCGGAACCCTGCCTCCATAACAGGGCACAGAAAAGATGCAGATATCCTCCTGCTTTATCCGGATGTCTCCGGCTGTTTTTTGGCACAAATCAATCGTCGCTTTTGCACAATCAAAGGCTTTTGCAATTTGTTCCGCTACCTTCAAGCTCGTTGCTGTTGGGCTAAAACTAACGTTATATAATTGGTTCATTTTTTCATCCTCTATCCCGTTGGTTTCGATTTACCGGGTCCATGAGTGGTTGAAACCCTTTCAAATTACTTGCATTTTATCATACTACCCGGCCCGTCACAAGATCGAGTGGTCAAAACGACGGAATTTTTACCATCCGTGCCGATCTTATACGCCATATCTTTGCAATCCTCGACGTTTTGTGTTATCCTATAGAATAGAATGATTTTGCTTTTATCAAGTGGTTTTTGCAAAAAGTACTTTATGAAAAACAAAGGAGCTTGTGACATGTCAGTACTGCGGGTGTATGTGGAAAAGCGGCCGGGTTTCGACATTGAAGCCCATCATATCCTCTCTGATTTGCAGGAGCATTTGGGGCTTCGTGCCTTAACCGGCCTGCGCCTAGCCAACCGTTATGACGTTGAAGGCCTCTCGGCCGACCAATTCGAGGCCGCCAAGGTCACTGTTTTTTCCGAACCCAATCAGGATTTTATCTACGACGAGCAATGGCCTACCGATGGCCAAAGGGTATTTGCCATCGAATACCTGCCCGGTCAATACGATCAGCGGGCCGATTCGGCCGCCCAGTGCATCCAGCTGCTCACCCAGGGGGAACGTCCCAAAGTGACAAACGCCCGGGTATACGCTCTGGAGGGAACCATCTCTGACGAGGATTTTGAACGGATCCAGCATTATCTGGTAAACCCGGTGGAATCCCGCATTGCCTCCATGGAAAAGCCGGAGGATCTGGATATGGAGGTGGAATATCCGGGCGACGTGCCGTTGGTTGACGGCTTTATCCGGATGGACGCCGACGCCATCGCCCAGTATTGGAAGCAGATGGGCTTTGCCATGAGCGTGGAGGACCTGCGCTTCTGTCAAGACTATTTTCGCGATACCGAACGCCGTGATCCTACCGTCACTGAGCTGCGCGTCATCGACACCTATTGGTCAGACCACTGCCGTCACACCACCTTCCTCACCAAACTGGACGACATTAAGGTGGAGCCCGGCCGTTACGCCGCCGCGGTGGAGCAGGCCATCGCCGATTATTTTGCCGTCCGGGAAGAGGTCTACGGCAAACGGGAGAAAAACGTCTGCCTGATGGATATGGCCGTCATCGGCGCCAAATATCTGAGAAAGCAGGGCAAGATCCCGGACCTGGACATCTCAGACGAAATCAATGCCTGTTCCATCCAAGTGCCGGTGGAAATCGACGGCAAGACCGAACAATGGCTGGTACAGTTTAAAAATGAAACCCACAACCATCCTACTGAAATTGAACCCTTTGGCGGCGCAGCCACCTGTTTGGGCGGCGCCATCCGCGATCCCTTGTCCGGCCGCGCCTATGTATACCAGGCCATGCGCGTCACCGGTTCAGGCGATCCCACCGCCAAATTAGAGGATACCATCCCCGGCAAGCTGCCCCAGCGCAAAATCACCACTGGAGCTGCTTCCGGTTACTCTTCCTACGGCAATCAGATCGGCCTGGCTACCGGCCAGGTCACCGAGCTCTATCATCCCGGCTACACCGCCAAGCGCCTGGAGATCGGCGCTGTGGTGGGCGCCTCCCCCAAGGATAACGTGGTTAGAGGCGTCCCGGAGCCCGGGGATACTATTGTCCTATTAGGCGGCCGCACCGGCCGCGATGGATGCGGCGGCGCTACCGGTTCCTCCAAGGCCCATACCGACGAATCCCTCACCACCTGCGGCGCTGAGGTGCAGAAGGGCAATCCTCCCATCGAACGGAAACTCCAGCGTCTCTTCCGCAATCCGGAGGTTTCCACCCTCATCAAACGGTGCAACGACTTTGGCGCCGGCGGCGTGTGTGTGGCCATCGGCGAACTGGCCGACGGCCTTCGCATCAACCTGGACAGCGTCCCCCGCAAATACGAGGGCCTGGACGGCACAGAGCTGGCCATCTCCGAATCCCAGGAACGTATGGCGGTGGTGCTGGATTCCGACGACGTCCACGCCTTCATTGAAGCTGCCGACGCAGAGAACCTGGAGGCCACCCCTGTGGCGGTGGTCACCGGCGACGACCGTCTGCGTATGACTTGGCGGGACGACGTCATTGTGGATATCTCCCGTGACTTTCTCAACACCAACGGTGTGACCCAGCACGCGTCGGCCGTCATTACCCCTGCTGATCCAGATGCCTGCTATTTGCAACAGGTCCCGGAGGAATTAAAAGGTAAAACTATGCGGGACGCCATGCTTCAAAATTTATCCCGCCTGGAAGTATGCTGCCAAAAGGGCCTTTCCGAGATGTTCGACGCCTCCATCGGCGCGGCGTCGGTGCTCATGCCCTTTGCCGGCAAATATCAACTGACCCCCGAAGAAGCCATGGTCGCAAAGCTCCCCTTGCTCAAAGGGCAGACAGATGACGCCACTGTCATGGGATATGGTTTTATCCCCATGGTTTCCCAATGGAGCCCCTTCCACGGCGCCGCTTGGGCGGTTGTGGAATCGCTCTCCAAACTGGCGGCGGTAGGCGCCGACGCCTTGAGCGCCCGCCTTACCTTCCAAGAATATTTTGAGCGCCTTCACGACGTTCCTCAGCGTTGGGGCAAGCCCACCGCTGCACTGTTGGGCGCTTTGACCGCTCAGCTGAAGTTGGGTATCCCCTCCATCGGTGGTAAAGATAGTATGTCCGGTTCCTTTAATGAACTGGATGTCCCCCCCACCCTGGTCAGCTTTGCCTTGGCCATGACCAAAGCAAGCCGCACCATTTCGGCCGCCTTCCAACAACCCGGTTCTAGGGTGGTATGCCTGCCCATCCCCACCGATGCCGATACCATGTTGCCCGACTGGGAAAAACTTAAAACCTACTATCAGACGGTGTTTGACTGGAGCGAGAACGGCGCCATCCGTTCGGCTTCTGTTGTCCGCGAAGGCGGTGTGGCCGCTTGTGTGGCCCGCATGTCCTTTGGCAACCGCATCGGCCTTGCCTTCGCCGGTTCGCCTAACGAAGTCCAGCTGTTCGCCCCCCGCGAGGGTTCCCTGGTTCTGGAGTTGGATGACGACGTCATCCTGCCCAAGGATCTTGCAGCTGAAAATTTGGGTACCACTACCACCCAGGCCGCTCTCTGCATTGGCGATGAGGTTATCTCTATCGACGATCTGCAAAACGCCTGGATGGGGAAACTAGAAAAGGTCTTCCCTGTATTCGCCGCCGATGCTCCTGATTATGGCATGCAGGTTCCGCTGTTTGACAAGCGTTCCTCCCATGCTCCTTCCATTAAGGAGGCGAAACCCCGAGTTTTGATCCCTGTTTTCCCCGGTACCAACTGTGAGATCGATACCGCCCGGGCCTTTGAAAAGGCCGGCGCCATTCCGGAGATCGTGGTGGTCAACAACCTGACTGCTTACGGCATTGAACAGACCATCGACCGTCTGGCCGACCGCATCAAGCAGTGCCAGATGATTATGCTGCCCGGCGGCTTCTCCGGCGGTGACGAACCAGATGGTTCCGGCAAGTTCATCGCCACCACCTTACGCAATCCCCGTATTGCCGAATCGATCCAGGATCTCCTGCAAAATCGGGACGGTTTGATGCTGGGCATCTGCAACGGATTCCAGGCTCTTATTAAACTGGGCCTTCTACCCCACGGTGAGATCCGGGACGTCACTCCCGAAGATCCTACCCTGACCTTTAATACCTTGGGCCGTCACGTATCCCGTATGGTATATACCCGCGTTACTTCGGTGAAATCCCCGTGGCTTTCCTTGGTCAATGTGGGGGATATCCATACCGTCCCGGTATCCCACGGCGAAGGCCGGTTTGTGGCCAGCAAAGAGGTGATGGAACGCCTCATCCAAAATGGCCAGATCGCTTTCCAATACGTGGATCCCGACGGCGTCCCCAGCAATCATATCAACTGGAACCCCAATGGTTCTGTGTGCGCGGTGGAAGGCATTTGCAGTCCCGACGGCCGCATCCTGGGTAAGATGGGGCATTCCGAACGCAAAGGCACCGATCTTTATAAAAACGTCCCCGGTGAAAAGGATCAGCTCCTGTTTGAATCGGGCGTACGGTATTTTAAATAAGATACATCCCTTCCCAATGGATGCAGAAAGGCCGGCAGGATTTTACCTGCCGGCCTTTCTTTCGGAGAAACTGAACAACGAAGGTTATGGTACATTTTCCAGCATGCTTTGAGCGATGGCAATAATCTCAGCTTTTGAAAGCGTACTGGCTTCAATGTGAAGCCGGAGATGGTCTGCCTTTTGCACCGTATCAAAAAACGAATACGATTCTGCACACTTTACCCCGCTGTATTGCTCATATTCTGCATCGCAAAAACTATAGTCCTGGAATCTTTCAACTTCAACAGGCGAAGCCAGTTTTTTATAAAAGTCGATGGAAGTAAACAGGCTTTCATTATCATCTACAACATCGATTAGGTCAAAGTTTTCCTCACCTTCCCAACGTTTGCCCCCTTCCACATAGGGCGATGCTTCCAGATAAGCGCTAATTCGAATAAATTTGCCTCCTTCTGAGCGGAATTCAGCGCTCATATCATCTCCATTTATTTCTGGTTCGCTTCTTTGATAACAGAAAGCTACAAAGTCATCCGTTTCCACAATACGCATGGTATCCTTCAGAATATCACTTTCGTTTACTTGATACATTGCACTTGCGCTTTTAAATTGATATCCATCTGGAAGGCTTGGCGGCTGGAGTGGAACCGATGCATCATTTAGGTAAAAGCGATACTCTTCTTCATCCTTTATCTCGTAGACATCAATTGAACCATAGCCTCCTGCATATCTGTGCCCATTGGTATTATAGATAAAGCAGATTTCATTTTCTTGCGTTTGTACCCTAATTTCGTCCCATTGCTTTTCTTCCTCCTGCTGCTGTTGCTGCAAGTACTCTTCTGATTCAGAACCCTCGTCGGCCAAGGATGATTCGGGCATCGAAGACGGCTCAATTCCCAAAGAAGATTCAGACTCGTCAGTTTCATCTTGCTCCATGCCGCTCTGCCCTATGTCATTCTGCTCGATATCGTTCTGCTCCATGTCGTTGCCGGCTAAGGGAGTGATGCTGCTTCCCGGATCAACCCATTTGCCTTGGCCGAAGTTGGCGATGGCAATCACCGAGATCAGGCTGACCACAACCAAAAGGGAAACTGCCATGACTGCAACTTTTCGGAGCGGTATCACTTCACAACGATTGTTTTTCTCTTGGAGTACAGCAGATGCAATATCATATTCCGGCGTTTCAATTGATTCAAATGCTCGTTTGATGTCCTGTTCATCACGATCCATCATCATTTTTGCTCCTCCAATCTTGCGTAGTATTCATTGGTTTCCTTTAAGTACTTGGCCATCGTCTTTTTGGCCCGCTCAAATTGTTTTCGCAAAGCTGCTTCCGATTTGTTGTGGATCTTGGAAAGTTCTGCGTAAGACCGTTCTTCGATGATCCTGCCGTACAAAAGCGCACGGTCTGAGGCCGATATCTTGCGCAATGCTTTTTGGCAGTCTTCACTCATACCATCTGACGGCTGGTGCGACGGCATTTCAAAAAACAGCAGTTTTCTCTTCCGGACTATGTCGATGCAAGTCGTATAGGCAATGCGCCTAAGCCATGCCGCCATAGAAGTCCCCGGCTTAAAACTTTTCCTTTGATCATAGGCTTTGAGAAACGTCATCTGTACTGCATCCTGAGCCTCATGGTAGTCACACAGAATCTGGTGGCAATAGCGAAGCAGTGCATGCCCATACTGGTGGATGATTTCTTCTAAAGCTTCTTCAATCCCCTCCTGAAATGCCGCCTCTAAATTAAAGAGCTTCATTACTACACCTCCTGTTTTTCTTTCTTCCCTTCAAAAGCCTTTCACTCTATAAACGAATTTCAAAAGTGTTTTGTGACATGTTTTTAATTTTTTTCTTTTATTTAAATAATTTTACTACTTTTATCCTAGTTTTCAACCAACTGTAAAAATTGTCCTCTTGAAGCCTTTTCTTTATTCTTCTATATTCTTTGTTTTTTATAATTAAAATTTATCTTTATTACCTATATATCTTTTTATAATATTATCCTATATTACTAAAAAGTCCTTTTAATAGTTATAATAGCTTAATTTACGCTATTATCAAATCAATAAAATATCTAATTATAACACCTCTCTTCGTTGACTTTCCAATTTCGTCATGATATACTAAGTTTGTTGTGTGTAATGTCTAAAAAGTGTAGACGAAATACACATATTTTTATTTTGAAAGGAGGCAATGTGACCATTTAAGCCCCACTTGGAAATTGTTGTGAGTAAGTAGGAGGATGTGACATGAAACTGAAGAAGTTGACTGCTCTGGTTTTAAGTCTGGCTTTGATCATGGGAATCTTTGCCGTATCGGTTACGGCTGTTGGTTCTGTACAAAGCGTCCAGCTGGATCAGAGCACCATTACTCTGGACGTTGGGGAGGTTGGACTGCTGAAAGCCACCGTCACCCCTGGAGACAACACCACGGATAAAGTAAACTTTACTTCCACCGATCCGTCGGTCACCATCGGCGATGTGGTCTACAATGACGCCACTGGTGAAACCACTTTAGCCATCACTGGTGACCACGCCGGTACATCTACCATCATTGCCATCTCGGAAGACGGCTTTAAAACCGCCACCTGTGCTGTTACAGTGAAGGAGAAGCTGGGTGAAGGGGAAGTCGTCAACCATACCCTGAAGGGCGGTACTGTCACCTGTAGCGACACCACCTCTCCTGTTAATGAGCAGCCTGCAAAGGCCTTTGACAACAAGCGGGATACCAAATGGTTGGTATTTACCGATAAAGCTTGGATCCAATTCCAGTTTAACGATGGCAATCGTTACGTAGTCAATCACTACGCCTTGGTGTCGGCCAATGACGACGACATCCGCGACCCTGTAGATTGGCAGTTCTTGGGCTCCAACGACGGCATCAATTGGGACGTGCTGGATACCCAGTCCGACCAAGCCTTTGAGGGCCGTAAACTCAAGAGAATTTTCGCCATCGACAACACCCAAGCTTATGAATACTATCGTCTCAACGTCACCCGTAACAACGGCGATTCCCGTATTCAGTTGGCTGAAATCCAACTGTTTGAGTACGGTCAGGATAAATCCTGGGCTCTCGGTCCCTTTGAAAAATTGGATGAGAACAATCCGATCCTGACTCCCAACAGTGAGGATTCCTTCATAGATCCGGTTACTGGCGAGGAGATTTTCTGGTCGGAAAAAGCCCTTTATAATCCCGCTGCTGTGGTCAAGGACGGCGTGGTCAATGTTTTGTACCGCTCCCAGAACAATGCCTTGACCTCTCATGTAGGTTTAGCTACCTCTACCGACGGCATTCATTTTGAACACAGAGATAAGCCGGTTTTGTATCCCGACAACGACGATATGCTTATCTATGAAAAGGGCGGCGGTTGTGAGGACCCCCGCGTTGTCAAACGCGAGGATGGTACCTATGTTATGACCTATTCCGCCTATGATAAGAGCCTCCCGCGTCTGGCCGTCGCCACCTCTACTGACTTGGTCAACTGGACCAAGCAAGGCCTCGCCTTTAACGACGCTTACGACGGCAAGTATAAGGACACTTGGTCCAAATCCGGCTCTATCATTTGCGATCTGGTGGGCGAAGAATTGATTGCTAAGAAGATCGACGGCAAATACTGGATGTATTGGGGCGAAAGCGACCTGTTTATGGCCACTTCCGACGACTTGATCCACTGGGAACCTGTGGAGGATGCCGATGGCAATCTGGTGTCGGTCATGAAACCCCGGAAGGGTTCTTTCGACAGCTATCTGGTCGAACCCGGCCCCCCCGCTATCTACACTGAAAACGGCATCCTGCTCATCTACAACTGTGCTAACGACGATCCCAACAAAGAGGGCGATCCCATGCTGCCCAACCGTGCCTATTGCCCCGGCCAGGCCCTGTTTGACGCAGCCGATCCCACCCAGCTGCTGGACCGTACCAATACTTACTTCATGTATCCTGAAAAGGACTACGAGCTGGAAGGCCTGGTCAACAACGTCTGCTTCGTTGAGGGCCTTGTCTACTTCCAGGATGCTTGGTACCTCTACTACGGCACCGCTGATTCCCGTTTGGCCGTTGCTAAATTTGATCCCGATTCGATTGTCCCCGTCAACAAGGACGACCTGGACACCGCTATTGAAGATGCCAGCAATTTGAACAGCGACCTCTTCACCGAAGAAAGCATGGATCTTCTGTCCACCGTTCTTGGCTGGGTCCAGACGGTCTCGGCAGACGATGAAGCCACACAACAAGAGGTTGACGAGTCCCTGGCCCTGCTCAACTCGGCCCGGGACTCCATGGTGATGATCGGAACTGTCACCGCTTCGGTTGACAAGGAATACTACGACGTCAATGAACCGATCACCATCACTGTCCGCACCCCTATCAACATCTCATCCCTGGCTCTGAAGAATGAAAACGGTCGTTATATCAGCGTGAGCAAAGTCAAGAGCGTCCTGCATGACGATTTCAAAGAGTGGACTGTTGTGACTTCTGTCGGCTCTAAAGGATACGATCGCACCATCAGCATCTGGATGGCTGAGTTTGGAGCTACTTTGGTAAATTCCGGCGCCTCGGTAACCTTTGACTGTGGTTATCAGCCTTCCTCTGTCACTCCAGCTTTGTTCTCGGCTTCGCTGGTCGACAATGGTCCTTTTGTAATCAATGAAGAGTTCTCTCTCACTGTAACCACCTCTACCAGCGTGGACAAAATCTACCTGGAAAATGAGCGGGGCAATTACCTCTCCAGCACCGCCACCTATGAGGATGAAGGCGATGTCCGCACCTGGACTATCACCTTGTGGGTAGGCAGCGCTGGCAGCCGTGAGATTTTCATCAATGGCAGGGCTACGGACGGCTCTCCTTTGGCACAAGAACTGACTCTGCGCTTTGATGTAACCAAATCATAACGATACGAAGAAGGAGGATTTCCTATGAAAAGAGCAAAACGTCCCCTTGCTTTGCTTCTTTCTGCAGCTATGTTGTTGAGCATCCCGATGTTCACCACAAGCGCTGCGGATCTTTCTCAGGTGAATCCAGGAGCCGCCGCCACCGCTGAGGCCATTGCCTCCTCGATGGTTCAAAGCGTTAATCTGGATAAAACTGAGCTGACCCTTTACACCGACAAAACCGCTACTATTTCTGCTACGGTTTCTCCCGACGATGTGGAAAACAAAAGGGTTCACTTTACCTCTACCACTCCGGCTGTCACCGTTGTGTCGGAGTCTTACGATGAGGAAACCGGCGTCTCTACCGCCACTCTTTTAGCTACAGAAGCCGCCAATGGCACCATCATCGCCATCTCGGAAAACGGCTACAAGACCGCTACCTGCAAAGTCAATGTTCAGAAATCGGTGGGCGAAAATGAATTTGTCATCCGCAGCTTAGAAGGTGGTATTATCACCTCCAACGCCGTCAACCCTCCTGCTAAAGAGCAGCCGGAGATGGCTTTTGACAATAAGATCGATACCAAATTCCTTTCGTTCTCCACCAGTGTGTGGCTGCAATTCCAGTTTAAGGACGGCCATCGCTATCCCATCAACCAATACGCCATTGTGAGCGCCCAGAATGACCACGGCCGCGACCCCAAGGACTGGGATCTTTTGGCCTCCAACGATGGGGAACATTGGGTCACCCTGGATTCCCGCAGGGGCGAAACCTTTGAGGGCGATAAACTGCGCCGCCTCTTCCAGTTTGAAAACAACGAGGCTTACGAGTATTATCGTCTGGACATCCTCTCCAACAACGGCGATGTCACTACCCAGCTGACCGAATTCCAACTCTATGAATGCGGCCCTTATCCCTCCTGGGCACTGGGACCCTTTGAGAAACTGGATGAGTACAACCCCATTATGACCCCTTCGGATGAGCCTGTATTCCACGATCCGGTGACCGATTCTGACGTCCACTGGCAGGAAGGGCACCTTTACAATCCGGGCGCTATTGTCAAGGACGGCGTTGTGAACGTCCTGTTCCGCGCCCAGGATGATCCCCTGGTTTCCCGTATTGGCCTCGCCACTTCTACCGACGGCGTCAACTTCGAGCGTTATGATAGCCCCATCCTTTATCCCGACAACGATTTCATGTATGAATTTGAAGGCGGCGGTGAGGACGGAGGCTGTGAAGACCCCCGTATCGTCAAGCGCGAAGACGGCACCTACGTCATGACCTACACGTCCTACAGCCGTTCCAAGGGCAAGGCTACCCTGTCGGTAGCTACTTCCACCGACCTCATCAACTGGACCAAACACGGCCAGGCTCTCAACGGCTATTTTGAAAAGTACCAAGATCTGTGGACCAAATCTGGTTCCATCGTCTGCGACCTAGTCGGCGAAGAGATGATCGCCCGCAAGATTAACGGCAAATACTGGATGTACTTTAACGAGCATCCCCTTTACGCCGCCACTTCCGACGATCTGATCCACTGGGATGTAATCGTGGACGGCAACGGCAACCCTCAGCCCATCATGACCAACCGTGCCGGCATGTATGACAGCCGTATCGTAGAACCCGGCCCCCCCGCTATCTACACAGAATACGGCATTCTCTTGATCTACAACGGCGCCAATGAAAATCCCAACGGCACCGGCGATCCCATGGTAGTTCACAATGCCTACTTGCCCGGCATGGCCCTGTTTGATCCCGACGATCCTACCAAGCTCATCACCCGTACCGCCTCGGCTTTCATGTATCCTGAAAAGGATTATGAATTAGAAGGCCTAGTCAACAACGTCTGCTTCGTGGAAGGACTGGTTTTCTACCAGGGCACTTGGTACCTCTATTACGGTACCGCCGATTCCCGCCTGGCGGTAGCCACCTATACCCCCGATCCGGTGGATAAAACCGGGCTGGATGAAGCCATTAAATCGGTAGAGTCCATGGATCTCTCCCAGTTTACACAGGAAAGTGTGGACCATCTCAACCAACAGCTTCAGACTTCTCGCGAGGTCTATGCCAGCGCGATGTACAATCAGGCTCAGGTGGATGAGTTCACAGAAGCTTTGCAGCAGGCTGTAAGAGACTTGATCCTCAAACCTGTGGATGTGAATACTGTCACCGCTGATAAAGAGCATTACGACGTCAACGAGACCATCACCCTCACCGTCACCACTTCTTGGGATGTGCGTCAGTTAGCATTGACCAATGAAAACGGCAGGGCTTTGGGAATGCAGATCCCCTCCTGCTCCATTGATGGCGATAAAAAGATTTGGACCGTTACCGCTTCCCTGGGGACGGCCGGCGCTGAACGCACCATTGTCGTCAATGGGCGCGATAGTGGCGGATCCTTCTCCCCCATTGGCCAAGTGACCATCTCTGTGGGTGAGGTTACCCCTCCGGCTGCCGGACCTGCTGAAGTCTATTCGGCTAAGATCCTCAGCGATACAGCTAAAATCAATGAGGACTTTACTGTCCAGGTAAAGACCAATCTCAATACCACAAAGCTGGCCGTGGAAAATGAAAACGGCCGTAACATCAGCTTCAATGTGGTTGACTTTGTGGATGAGGGCGATGTAAGGACCTATACCATCACCATGAACGTCGGTTCTGCCGGCTTCCGCATTTTCTCATTCCTTGGCGCTAACAGCGATAAGGAATGGTGTGATGTCAGCGTAGAAAGCTCTATTGTAATCACGAAATAAAACCAGTTAGGGGCGATTCTCATTAGAGGATCGTCCCTTTTCTCTGTAATTTTGAGATATCGTTGAAATTTTGCCCGGGAGACGGTATAATGAAGGGCAGAAAATGATCCTAGGAGAAAGGCGGGATTTGTGCTGTGTTTATGGAAGAACGGCAGGAGCAGATTGTTGTCCTTCTGAACCGGCATGGAAAGGTTCTGGTGAAAGAACTGAGTGAACAGTTTAATGTAACAGAGGACTGCATCCGCAAAGACCTGGCTGCCCTTGAGAAAAAAGGCCTTTTAAAACGGACCTATGGCGGCGCTGTATCCCCCCGTTCCAACGTCCATATTTTTGGGGTAAAGGGACGGAAATCAGAAAATGTGGCGGCCAAACGAGCTATTGCCGCCAAGGCGGTTGAGCTGATCCGTGAAAACGATATGATATTTTTAGATATCTCCACTACTAGTTTAGAGATCGCCAAGCTCATCCTATCGGAAAACAAAACCGTAACGGTGGTCACCAATATGGCAGAGGCCATCCAGCTATTCTCCCGCCGGTGTAACGTGCAGTTGATTTCTGTGGGCGGCGTGCTGGACAATGCCCGGGACGGTTTCATCGGCAGTATGAGCATCGAAATCATCTCAAAGTTTAAGTATGACATCTCCTTCTTAGGCGTGGTGGGAGTCAATGCGTTTAACAATGAAGCCGCTACCTACGACGTCAACGACGGCATGACCAAAAGCGCTATTTTGCGCGCCAGCCGCCGTTCGTATCTCTTGTGTGAAAACCGCAAATTCCAAATGGACGGCAATTATAATTACGCACCTTTGGATGCTTTCTCTGGCATTATTACAGAATCGCCCCCTCCCCATGAGATTTTAGATACACTCAAAGAACTCGATGTAGAGGTTCTTTAACTGAAATGTAAGGATCCCAATCCATTTTGTATGGGTTAGGATCCTTTTCTTTTTTCTGGACATCCTGATGATAAAAAGCAGCTATTTTCAAATATGGGAAACATAAAAAATTCCTTAAGACGGTACTAAAAAATATTTGATCAAAATCGAAATTGCTCGTTGACTTCCAGACGAAATGGTATTATAATAATCTCAAACAATATTAATCAATACAAATCAATCTGATTTCGATAGGTACAAACCGTAAAGAAAGGGTGTTTTGTATGCGCGATCTAACCATGATGCCCAGAATTTCTATTTTAAAAGACAAAATGTTATCCCAACCCCGGTACGCCTCCATTGAACAGGCCCTGTTGATCACCCAGACCTACCAGCAAAATGAGGAGAAACCCGCCATCCTCAAACGAGCTCTGGCCCTGCAGAACGCCCTTCTGCATCTGGAGATCGGTGTGGAAGAGGAGGAATTGATCGTCGGCAACCGCACCAAAGGCGTACGGTATGGCGTTGTCTTCCCCGAAAGCGGCAGCTCCTGGGTGGACCGCGAATTTGAAACACTCCCCACCCGTCCGCAGGATAAATTCCAAGTGCGTAAGGAGGACATCGATCGATTCCGCCGGGAAATCAAGCCATACTGGCAGGGACGTTCCCTAGAGGACGTCATCCGCAAACGCTACGGCAAAGAGATCGATGAAATCAGCAGCGTGGTCAAGATCAATCAAAAGGACCATGCCCAAGGCCATATCTGTCCCGACTGCGCCAAATGGCTCAGGATGGGGCCAAGCGGCCTGCGTCAGGACGCCTTGGAACGCATGAAAAATGCCCATGGCGAACAGCGGGACTTTTATCAAAGCGTGGCCATCGTCATGGAAGGCGTTCAGGGCTTCCTGATGCGCTATCACGATTTGATTGTGTCCATGATACCAAATGCCAAGGAGGAAAATCGCGCTTCTATGCAGGTGGTAGCCGACAACTGTGCCTTCTTGGCCCACAATTCTCCTAGGACCTTCCATCAGGCGGTACAGTCGCTGTGGATGCTCTTTGTGGTGCTGCATATGGAATCCAATGCCTCCTCCTTCTCTCCCGGCCGTCTGGACGAATTTCTCTATCCCTTCTACCGCAAAGATATTGATGAAGGACGTCTCAATGACCAGCAGGCTTTGGAGATCCTGGAATGCCTGTGGCTCAAGTTTAATGAGATTGTATATCTCAGAAATCGCAACAGCGCTAAATTTTTTGCCGGATTCCCCATCGGCTTCAACATCGCCATCGGGGGACAGGATGAAGAAGGCAATGACTTTTCCAATGAACTGTCCTTTTTGTGCCTCAAAGCCCAGGAGCATCTGGGACTGCCCCAGCCCAATTTAAGCGTCCGACTCCACAAGCACACTTCCGACGCATTGCTCAAACAAAGCATCCGAGTGGTGGCCAAAGGCAGCGGCATGCCTCAATTTTTCAACGACGAAGCCGTTGTCCACGCATTGGAAGATCTAGGCGTCTCCCACAAGGATGCTTTGGACTACGCCATTGTAGGATGCGTAGAGCTTACCACCCAGGGGAATAACCTGGGCTGGAGCGACGCCGCCATGTTTAACCTCAACAAGGCTTTGGAAGTGACCCTCACCGGCGGCAAATGCCTGCTGACCGGCAAGCAAATCGCCCCTGACTACGGCAATCTCACTCAGTATGAGACATTTGAACAATTGGAAGCGGCCTTTGCCAAACAAATCGACTACTTTATGGAACGGATGATCCGGGCCTGCGAACAAGTGGAACAGGCCCATATGGACATCCTGCCCTCCCCCTTCCTCTCGTCGGTGATCGACGACTGCATGGAACGGGGCATGGACGTCACCCGAGGCGGCGCCGTCTATAATTTCTCCGGCATCCAGATGATCCAGGTGGCCAATCTGGCCGACAGCCTGGCCGCTTTAAAACAGCTGGTGTTCGATGAAGGTAAGGTATCCAAAGAGCAGCTGCTCCACGCTTTGGAAACCAATTTTGAAGGGGACGAAGTGTTGCGCAACCGTCTTCTCTATAAAGCGCCTAAGTACGGCAATGACGTCCATTGGGTGGACGAATTAGGAGCCAAATGGGCTCGGTATTTCAACAAACAATTGAGCCTCCATCGAAACTATCGGGGCGGCCCCTATCACACCGGCATGTACACCGTATCAGCTCATGTGCCCATGGGCGAGATGGTAGGCGCTTCTCCCGACGGCCGTTTGGCCGGCCAGCCTTTGGCCGACGGCGGGATGTCCCCGGTGTACGGCCGGGATATCAGCGGCCCCACCGCGGTACTACAGTCGGTGTCGTCTTTGGACAACGTCCTGACCACCAACGGGGGACTTCTCAATATGAAGTTCCTGCCGGAGTTCTTTTCCACGGAAACCGGCATCGATAAATTCGCCAAGTTCCTTCGCACCTTTGTGGATTTGAAAATCCCCCACATCCAATTCAACGTGGTGCGGCGGGAGGATCTCATCGCCGCCCAAAAGAATCCGGAACAGTACCGGAGCCTTACCGTCCGGGT
>CAJFOZ010000001.1 GCA_904397895.1 uncultured Clostridia bacterium | reverse complement strand
GAAGCAAATACAGGAATACATAAAAAGCAATTGGAAGAAGATCAGATACGGGTAGCAAGGAAACCAAGGCATAAAACAATACCCCTTCAGGGGTTGCCCGAAAAAGCAATGCAGTCGGCAGACCTTTTCGGAACCTCTTTAGGGGCATTGTTTATATTACACCCTTCTAGGGCTTCTTCATGCCTCCGGTAAAGCCAGAGGTTTTGACTCAGGAGATCTCCAGATACTCCTGCAAATCCCGACGAAGTTCCTGTTTCATCCGGCAATATTCGCACAGGTTGAGATGAAGGGATTCCATGATTTCCTGATCGGTCTCCTGTAACGATAATTTTCTCATAATCTGATGTTTCATCCAGCCTAGCCGATAAGCACAATCCCAAAGCATGACGCCATTGGTAAAATCACCTTGGATGGGAAACAGCATAGTTTCTTCTGCTTCTTTCCCTGTGTCCAAAACCATCTGGTTGAGGGAAAATGGGCTTTCTTCCGAAATGCGCTGATTTCTTATTTTGCGAAGAGCATCCAATTTATTCTTGATGCGAAAAAAAAGCATATGTCCAAAAATCGCAGCAGCCCTCATATCTGGGATAAAAGGTCCTGGCTTCCCAATAGGCAAACCAGCATTCCGATTGGCATTCCTCCTGGTCAAGGTTTTTGCCATAGCGTTTGCACATCTTGTCAATAAACTTTTGAACCTGCCTATATTCTAGCGAGGATAACACATGCCGTCTCATTTGCTTTTTCGTCCTCTCCGGCTAGGCTGATCCAGGGATTTCGCCAATACGTCGGCATCTGGGACTTGATTGTCCGGGACTAAAATTCCAACAAAGCATTTATTTTTCTCATTCCAGTTCACTGCATATCTAGCCGGTAAAACCACCCCTGCATCCACAAGGCTCTTCGTAAAGGCGGTGTCTTTAATCCGTCCTCCGCCCGGAAATTGATAGTTGGGATGATCGCTTTGAAAAATGGCAATCATCTGTTTGTTCGGATGGATTCGGAATCCAACGGCCAAAGAAGGTATTTTTTCTTTTAGCACATCCAGAAACTTTTGATTGAGGGCCACATAGCCCCTTTGGCTCACGTTGACGGAATAAACCGGAAAGGATGATCTTGGCTGTGGAATGGGAATCAACTCAGAAAGGTCAAAGTCCATGGTTGCAGCATCCATCATACAAAATCCTTCTTTCTCAATCAAAATTTTTTTACGCGGTAAAATAAAATACACGGTCCACAAGTCCATGAAAGCTATCCCTGTTTCTGATTCTACAACATTTTTTCTCAAGAATCTAGAAAAATGTCGTTTTATGGGATGGACAAAGAAAATATTTCACGTCCATTGTAACACAGAAAGATACGAAATATGGGTGTAAATGTTCATTTTAAGCTGTTTTTAGCGGATTTTTTAGATTAGTCGCTGTTTCTTTTGCCCGTATTGATTTTTGAGAGCTATAGCTCTTGAAATCTAAATATTTTGTGCTATAATTTTATTATCTGGTAGTATGGTATTTTGATCTTCAGGAGGTGGATATAGTGAGCTCTGACCCTGGCAGTCCTAGGTTATTTTGTTTTTATTGTTTCTTTAAATCAGGGCGCGCTATGTCCTAATTTCGGCGCGCCTATAGAGGAGGTTGCGCCATGATCAATTTTTACAAAAGCACCAATGGCCATATCCACAGCATCAGCGAGTGTGAGGAAGGCTGCTGGATCAATGTGATCGATCCTACTGAACAGGAGATTGAACGTTTGGTCCGTGATTTTGAAGTGGAGCCGGAGTTTGTCCGTGCTGCATTGGATGAAGAGGAATCCTCCCGTATTGAAACCGAAGAGGGAACAACCTTGATTATCTTGGACGTCCCGGTTTCTGAGGCAAAGGAAGGCGACCCTCAGGTATACAGCACCATGCCTATCGGCATTTTGGTAACTCCGAGGCATGTGTTAACCATTTGCCTGTATGAGAATTCGGTCCTTAATGAGCTGGCCCAAGGGATGGTGAAAAACGCCCATACCGCTTTAAAAACACAGTTTGTTTTGCACATAATGCTGCGTATGTCTCTGCGGTACCTCCAGTACCTTAAGCAGATCGATAAGATGCAGCATCATGTGGAAACCCAACTGCGCAAATCCATGCGAAATAAGGAGCTGATCCAGCTTTTAGAGCTAGAAAAATCACTGGTGTATTTCTCCACTTCCTTGAAGGCGGATGAAATTACCATGGAGAAGCTGATGCGCGGGCGGTATCTGAAGCTTTATGAAGAGGATCAGGACCTTTTAGAGGATTGCTTGATTGAAATCAAGCAGGCTATTGAGATGTCCAACATTTATCTAAACATTCTTTCTGGTACTATGGATGCTTTTGCATCGATTATCTCCAATAACCTGAATATTGTGATGAAGGTACTGACTTCTATTACCATCGTAATGGCCATTCCCACCATCATCTTCAGTTTCTACGGCATGAATGTGGATGGGCTTCCTTTCGCTTCTAGCATATGGTTTCCTATCGCATTGTCTGTGGCGGCGGTGGCGGTCACTGGATTTGCCCTTTATAAAAAAGATATGTTTTAACGCTTGCAGAATAAAAAATCCCGCAGCTCTATGGTTTGTTTAGAGCTGCGGGATTTTTATTGCTTTTAATTTATTGTTTGTTCTGTTTTCTCAGCTTGAAGCGCCTCTTGCCAGTCAGGATGCTGAATAAGCAACCGGTTAAAATGAGAAATGACTTCCAGGGTGTGTGGGGTGATCTGATGCTCAATCAGCTCGGTTTGACGGAATCGATCCTCTACCACGCCGATGTTTTGCAAAAAGAGGGAAATTTGTTCATGCCGTACTAAGAAATATTGTCCCAAATCTTTTCCTTGGTCGGTAGGGGAGACTGCCCCATGCTTCTGGTAATGGACCAATCCCAAGGCTGCCATCTTCTTTACCATTTTTGTCACCGATGATCCTGCAATGTGCAGCTGTTGTGCGATTTCTCCTACATGTACTGACGGTTGTTTCTCACAGAGTCGGACGATCATTTCCATATAATCTTCCATTGCTTCGGTTACCTGACGTTCTTTATCCTGGAGCTGATAACCGCGCACGGTATAAAATTGATTGACACTGCTCATATTGCGCCTCCTTTTTTGGTATTCTGTCCCTTCCATGCTTATTCAGCACGCAGCGAAATTAGTCGTCATATATTAGTCGTGGAAGCGGATTTTCCCCAGGCTAAAAAGCGGGAGCTTCCCCCTATAAAATGAATGCAGTCGAGGAGTATGTCTAAATGATTGTACATACCCCAAACCAGGAGGTAATGAACCAATGCAAATCAATTGTGTGCCGCTGTGCGACTTGGAGATTGGACAGAGCGGCATTGTACATGGCATCCATGAATGCGGCAGTTGGCAGCGGCGCATGCTGGATCTTGGGTTTATCGAAGGGACCCCGGTCAAAGCCATCCTACACAGCCCTTCCGGCGACCCCGTGGCCTATGAGGTGCGGGGGTCGGTCATCGCATTGCGGAAGGAACAATCCAGCCAGATTTTTGTGGAGTGTCAACCGGAAGAAGAAGTTGTTCCATCCCGGTCCTACATAAGCGGGGCTAGCCTATGGAGATAAACGGGGCAAAGGGCCCGGCCGACTATGTCATTGCATTGGCCGGTAACCCCAATGTAGGGAAAAGCACTGTTTTTAACGAGTTGACCGGTATGCACCAGCATACCGGCAACTGGCCCGGAAAAACGGTGGAACACGCTCAAGGTGAAATCTCATTTGAAGGGAATGTCTACCAACTGGTGGATCTTCCCGGTACATATTCTTTGTTGTCCAGTTCAGTGGAGGAGGAAGTGGCCAGAGACTTTATCTGTTTTGGCGGGGCCGACGCCGTCATTACAGTAACCGATGCCTTAAACTTGGAACGCAATCTCAACTTAGTGCTCCAGATCCTAGAGATGACCGATCGAGTGATTTTATGCGTCAATATGATGGACGAAGCCAAGAAAAAAGGGGTGTCCATTGATCTGGAGGAACTCTCCAATCAGCTGGGGATCCCTGTGGTGGGAGCCAGTGCACGATCGGGCAAAGGACTCGATACCTTAATGCATGAGGTGGAAAATACAGTAGAAGCGCCTCCCCAAAGGGCTTATCGCCCTATCTATTCGCCGGCCATTGAAAAGGCCATCAGCCAAGTGGAACTGGCTGTCGGTTCCAGATTCCGGGCCATCAAATTGCTGGACGGGGAACCGGGTGTGGTATCATGGTTGTCAGAACACGACGGCATTGACTACAACAATTCCCCCCTCGTAAAAGAGGCATTGGAAAAAGCCAGGGAGGAATTAGGGGAGGAAGCTGAAAACTTCCGAAATGGGATTGTGTCGGCCCTAGTCCATAGGGCGGAAGGTATCGCCTCCTGTACGGTCACATTGTTGCGCAAAGAGCCTCATCGGGCAACCCGTCGTATTGACCGTATCGTCACATCAAAGCGATTCGGAATCCCTTTGATGATCCTTTTTATGGCGCTGATCTTCTGGCTGACCATCGCCGGCGCAAACTATCCTTCCCAGATGTTATCCGACTTTTTCACCTGGCTTGAGGATAAAATTATGAGCGGGCTTATCTGGATGGGCGCCTCAGAGTGGCTAAGGGATGCCCTAGTATTGGGCGTATACCGGACGCTCACATGGGTAGTATCGGTCATGCTTCCTCCTATGGCCATCTTTTTCCCACTCTTCACTTTGCTGGAGGACTCCGGATATCTGCCCCGCATCGCCTTCAATCTGGATGGATATTTTAAACACGCAAACGCCTGCGGGAAACAGGCCCTTACCATGTGTATGGGATTTGGCTGTAATGCCGCCGGCGTTACAGGATGCCGCATCATCGATTCACCCCGGGAACGTCTGGTGGCCATGCTAACCAACAACTTTGTCCCTTGTAACGGCCGTTTTCCAACACTCATTGCACTGTCCACCCTCTTTTTAGGCGGTATGGCGGTCGGATGGGCGGGCAGCCTTGTCTCTACCTTTTGGGTGGTATGCGTCATTCTTCTGGGCGTCTTATTTACCCTGTTGGTTTCGAGGATCTTATCTAAAACGTTGCTCAAAGGGGTCCCATCCTCCTTTTCTCTGGAACTTCCTCCCTATCGGCGCCCCCAGGTCGGCAAGGTCATTGTACGCTCCATCTTCGACCGCACGCTGTTTGTGCTGGGCCGTGCTGTGGCTGTGGCCGCTCCGGCAGGCCTTGTCCTTTGGATCATGGCAAACGTCACCATTGGGGATGCCACTATTTTAAGCCATTGCGCTTCCTTTTTGGATCCTTTTGGCCGGGCCATCGGCATGGACGGCGTCATTTTGTTGGCCTTTATTTTGGGCCTCCCCGCCAATGAGATTGTCATCCCCATCATCGCCATGGCATACCTGGCCAACGGCCATCTGATGGATTTGAGCATGGACGCCCTCAAGCAAGTCTTTGTAGACAACGGTTGGACGTGGCTCACAGCTGTCAATGTGATGTTATTCTCCCTTTTGCATTTCCCATGCGCCACAACCCTATGGACCATCAAAAAGGAATCAGGCAGTCTAAAGTGGGCGGCCGCCGCCTTCTTGATCCCCACTGCAATGGGGATTGCGATATGTTTCCTCGTGACCCAAGGGGTAAGATTGACGGGACTTATTTAGCTTTTCAACCAACAACATTTGGATCGGCAGCCTTTCTAGCAAACTTTTTCTGTTAGGAGGACTGCTGATTTTTTATCTTGGTTTTTCTTTTTGGGACAAACTATGCTATAGTATTGGTTAGAGCCACGAAGGAGGCGATGGAACCTTGTATAAAATTTTAATTGTAGAGGACGATACCATCATCGCGGAGGCCATCCGGCAACAGGTGTCTTCTTGGGGGTATGAGGCCCACTGTGTATCGGATTTCCAAAATGTGATGTCCCAATTTATTGCTTTGGATCCTCAACTGGTACTATTGGATATCACTTTGCCTTTCTACAACGGGTACCATTGGTGCAATGAAATCCGTAAGGTTTCTAAGGTGCCCATTCTTTTTATCTCTTCCGCTTCGGATAATATGAATATCGTCTTGGCCATGAATATGGGCGGCGATGATTTTATCGCCAAACCCTTTGACTTGGAGGTCCTAACCGCCAAAGTACAAGCCATCCTAAGGCGTACCTATGACTTTAGCAGCCAAGTAAATCTTTTGGAGCATAAGGGAGCCATTCTCAACACCAGTGATGCGTCTTTGACCTACCAGGGGCAAAGGATTGAGCTGACCAAAAACGATTATAAGATCTTGCAAACCCTTCTGGAAAACAAAGGAAAGGCCGTCAGCCGGGATACCCTTATGACCAAGCTCTGGAAAACCGATAGTTTTATCGACGAAAACACTTTGACGGTCAGTATCACCCGTCTTCGCCGCAAGCTGAAGGAAGCAGGGCTGGAGGATTTTATCAAAACAAAGAAAGGCATCGGATATTTGGTAGAATGATATGGAAGAGCTAAAATTTAAAACCGTGTTGTGGGGATACCTAAAGCAAAAATGCAAGGTTCTGATTCTATTTGGGATTTTTTTCATTGTATTTTTTGTGGTAATTGCTTTGTACCAGTTGCAGACGGAAGCCGTCCTGTACACTGTGGTGCTCTGCCTTTTTGTGGGACTTATATGGGCCATCGTCGATTTCTGTTACTATTACAGATGGCATAAGACCCTCTTTGAGATGCGGACCAAAGTGGATGTGGATATCGAACAAATCCCACCCCCACACAATTTAATCGAACAGGATTATATGCAGATAATCTCCGCAGTCCATGAGGATAAGATCCGGCGCATCACCCAATACGATCACATCACCAGCGATATGATCGATTATTATACCCTGTGGGCTCATCAGATCAAAACACCCATCGCCGCTATGCGTCTTTTGCTTCAATCGGAGGAATCCGACAGGAATAAGGCGCTTTTATCCGAACTCTTTAAAATCGAGCAGTATGTAGAAATGGTGCTCTCTTATTTAAGGCTGGATTCCAATTCCACGGATTTTGTCATCCGTCGGTATCCCATCGACAGCATCGTCAAACAGGCGGTGCGGAAATATGCGCCGCTGTTTATTCGCAAAAAAATCCGTTTGGACCTAAAGCCCATGGATCAACTGGTATTGACCGATGAAAAATGGCTGGTATTTGTGATAGAACAAATTCTATCCAACGCCTTAAAATACACGGCCAAAGGGAAAATCACCATCTCTATGGAGGGCAAGACCTTGTTGATCTCCGATACCGGCATCGGCATTGCAGAGGAAGATCTGCCACGGGTCTGTGAAAAAGGCTTTACCGGATACAACGGCCGAACTGACAAACGGGCGTCGGGCATCGGGCTCTATTTGTGTAAGAAGATTTTGACCAAATTGTCCCATACCATCGCCATAGAATCAGTGGTAGGGAAGGGGACTACTGTGAAAATCGCCTTGGATGAGATCGATACCTTATAAAATTGTAAGGTTAAGAGGGGAAATGTAAGCCAAAGTTATGGCTGAACATTCCCCTCTTTTGCTATACTAAGCGGGACGAAAACCGAAGGAGGTTTCAAACCAATGGCAATATTAGAGGTCAACAATCTAAAGAAAATTTATACCACCCGGTTTGGCGGCAATCATGTGCAGGCTTTGTCCAACGTCTCCTTTTCCGTGGAGGAGGGGGAATATGTAGCCATCATGGGTGAATCGGGATCGGGTAAAACCACATTGCTTAACATCCTAGCCGCTTTGGATAAACCCACCAGTGGGGAGGTCCTTCTCAATGGGAAAAGTATTGTATCCCTCAAAGAGAAGGAGATTTCCGCCTTTCGACGCAACAATCTAGGCTTTGTCTTCCAGGATTTTAATCTTTTAGACACCTTCTCGTTGCAGGACAATATTTTCCTCCCCCTGGTTCTTTCCGGCAAAACCTACAACGAGATGAACAGACGCCTTCAACCCATCGCCCATAAGCTGGGGATTTCTGATATCTTATCGAAATACCCCTATGAAGTATCAGGAGGCCAGAAACAGCGGGCCGCTGTAGCACGGGCGCTCATCACCGACCCTCAGCTTATCCTAGCCGACGAACCCACCGGCGCTCTGGACTCCCGCTCAACCGACGACCTTCTTCGGTTGTTTGACAAAATCAACCGGGATGGACAAACCATTCTGATGGTGACCCACAGTATCAAAGCCGCCAGCAGTGCTGGACGGGTCCTGTTCATCAAGGACGGCGAGGTCTTTCATCAGATTTACAAAGGGTCGCATACTTCTGAAGAGCTGTATCAAAAGATTTCCGACACTCTCACTATGATCGCAACAGGTGGTGCTAGAAATGAGTAAATTCTTTTACCCAAAACTGGCCGCTACCAACATCAAAAACAATCGGAAAACCTACATTCCTTACCTGCTCACCTGTATCGGGACGGTCACAATGTTTTATATGATCAGTTCCTTATCCCAAAACAGCGGCTTAAAAAAACTCCAGGGCGGGGATGTCGTCGCCCAAGTGCTCAATTTAGGCACTATTGTAACCGGGATATTTGCCGTTATCTTTTTGTTTTACACCAACAGCTTCCTCATGAAACGGCGCAAAAAGGAATTTGGCCTCTTTAACATCTTAGGCATGGAGAAAAAACACATTTCCCGCGTTGTATTGTGTGAGACCATTTATATCACCCTCATCAGTTTGACCGTCGGCCTTCTCGTAGGCATCTTGCTGGATAAGCTCCTGTATCTTGGCCTTCTAAATATGCTAAAACAAGAAGCCACCTTAGGATTTGAGTTTTCGGCAGCGGCATTTCGGAACACGATTATTTTATTTGTATGCATTTTCGTGTTGATCTTTCTCAACAGTTTGCGGCAGATCCATCTGTCTAAGCCCATCGAACTGCTTCGTGGTGGGGAAGTGGGCGAGAAAGAGCCCAAGACAAAATGGATTATGGCCATCGTAGGCCTTGCATGCCTAGGCCTAGGGTACTACTTGTCGGTGGTTATTGAAGATCCTGTGGCTGCGCTGATCTACTTTTTTGTGGCTGTTATTTTGGTCATCTTCGGCACCTATTTTCTATTTACTGCCGGCAGCATCGCCCTGCTTAAAATGCTTCGAAAAAATAAGAAATATTATTATAAAACCAAGCATTTTGTATCGGTTTCCGGAATGATCTATCGCATGAAACAAAATGCCGTGGGTTTGGCCAACATCTGTATCTTGTCCACCTGCATTTTGGTCATGATCTCCACTACGCTTTCTCTCTTTCTTGGGATGGATGGAATTATAAACGATACGTATCCCAGGCAGGTTTCCGTTTCTTCTTATCGTGACTCGCCATCGGAAGATACAGAGGTCTATCAATGGACCAAGCAAATTTTAGATCAAAACGGCATCTCCCCCCAAAATGAGATTCATTATAACGGTTATTTAAAATTTGCAGCTGTAGAAGACGGGGATCATTTTTCCCTGGACATAGATTCTTATTTCGGGTCCACGCAGCAAAAGCTAAGGAATCTCCTCTTCTTTACCTTGGATGATTACAATAAGAGCACAGGGCAAAATCAGACTTTAGAGGATAACCAAGTCCTCCTGTCCCACAACCGCGACGCTTATCCAAATGATCAATTCACCCTTTTTGATACCACCTATTCCATCAAAGAAAAACTAGATGATTTTCCTGCTATGGGTATGGTGGCCTCCAACGTGACCGGCAGTTATTTTATCGTCGTCAAGGATGCCGACGTCATCGCCTCCCTCTACAATCAGCAAGCATTTGTGTATGGCAACAACGCCTCTCTGGTGCAGGATTACTATGCGTTTGACGTGGCTGATGCAGAACAAGATGCTATTCCGTGTTATAACACGCTTATCGACAGCCGGGATGAAAATACCCATTATCGGGTGGAATGCCGTTCTCTCGCCAGGGAAGAGGGGCTCTCCCTTTACGGAGGATTCTTCTTTATCGGCATCTTCTTAGGACTGCTTTTCACTATGGCTACTATTCTGATCATCTACTACAAGCAAATCTCCGAGGGCTACGACGACAAATACAGATTTGAAATTATGCAAAAGGTTGGAATGAGCCATTCCGAAGTGAAAAAGTCCATTCATTCTCAGGTCCTCACCGTGTTTTTCCTTCCTCTTGTGACAGCCGGCATCCATATTGTATTTGCATTCCCAGCCATCACCCGTATTCTATCCTGCTTTCAGCTCACAAATGTCACACTGTTTGCTTTGTGTACACTCATCTGTTTCCTCGTATTCTCTGTGCTCTACGCGGCGGTGTATTCCTTGACGGCAAAAGTGTATTACAAAATCGTCAGCTAAAAAGCTGTTATAAATAAAAGGGCCGTATTTGTAGTTTCCCGTTTCTACAAATACGGCCTTTTGCATTTCTAAAAAGAATCATCAGCTATGCTGGTAGAGGAATAAGAAACAAATACAGGAATACATAAAAAGCAATTGGAAGAAGATCAGATACGGGTAGCAAGGAAACCAAGGCATAAAACAATACCCCTCCAG